>SCTT01000515.1 GCA_004322435.1 bacterium | reverse complement strand
GCTCGGCGCCCATGCGCATGCGCGGGTTCTTGGCGGAGAGCTCGGGCAGGCGGCGGGTGCGGCCCAACAGGGTGCTGACGCGCCCTGAGCTCTTGGCGTCCTTGAGCGTCTTGTCGATCCACGCCTTGACGCCCGAGTAGCGCGCGAAATAGCCCTTGATGAACTCTTGCGCCTCGCCCTGGCTGATGCCCAGCGCGTGCGAGAGGCCGAAGCCGGTCTGGCCGTAGACGACGCCGAAGTTGACGGCCTTCGCGCGCCGGCGCATCTCCTTGTCGACCTTCTCAAGGGCCACGCCGAAGACCTCGGAGGCCGTGCGCGCGTGGACGTCGCCGCCGGCCGAGAAGGCGTCGCAGAGGGCCTTATCGCCGGAGAGGTGGGCCAGCACGCGCAGGTCGATCTGGGAGTAGTCGGCCGAGACGAGGACGTGGCCGGGGGCCGCGACGAAGGCGCGGCGGATGCGGCGCCCGAGAGGCGTGCGCACCGGGATGTTCTGCAGGTTGGGCTCGGAGCTCGACAGGCGGCCCGTCACGGTGCCGGCCTGGTCGTAGCGGGTGTGCACGCGCCCGTCGGCCGGGTCGCGCTTGGCCAGGAGGGCCTCGACGTAGGTGGACTGGAGCTTCGTGATCTCGCGCCAGTCGAGGACGAGGCGCGGCACCGCGTGGCTCGCCGCGAGGACGGTCAGGGCCTCCTCGTCGGTGGAGCGCCCCCCCTTCTCGGTCTCGTGCGGGACGGGGAGCTTCAGGTCGTCGTAGAGGAAGGCGCCCAATTGCTTGGTGGAGGCGACGTTGACCGGGCGTCCGGCCGCCTTCTCCACCTCGCGCAGGACCTGGACGATGCGGGCGGAGAACTCCTCCCGCAGGCGCTCGAGGTAGGTCCCGTCGACCAGGACCCCGGCCGCCTCCATCGCCGCCAAGGCCTCCCGGGCGGGGAGCTCGACGTCGGCGTAGAGCCCGCGCAGGCCGTCGGAGGCGAGCTCGGCTTCGAGTGCCGCCAGCAAGGGGGGCACGGCCGCCGCCCGGGCGGCGAGCGGGGCGTCCTCGGCCAGCGGGGCGCCCCGGGCGACCAGCAGGTCGTGGAGGTCGGGGCGGGCGCCGGGCTCCAGGCAGTAGGCGGCGAGGTAGGTGTCCCCCCCCGCGCCGCCCAGAGCGATGCCGGCGCCGCGCAGCAGGCGCCGGGCGTCCTTTAAGTCGTGGCCGACCTTCGCGGGGCGCGGGGCGCCGAGCAGGGCTTCGAGCGCCTTGCGGTTCTTGGCGAACGCCGGCCCGGAGAATTCGGCCGCCCGGCCGTCCGGCAGGGCCAGCGCGACGGCCGGGGTCCCGTCCGAGAGGAGGTCGGGTTGGTCGGGTTCGGCCACCGCGACCGCGACGAGGGTCTCCTTGGCGGCGGCCTTGAGCAGGGCGGCGGGGTCCATGTCGGTGAGCTTCAAGACGACGCCGGCGGGAGCGGGGGAGGACGCCGGTCCCGCGGGGACGGGAGCCGGGGCGCCCAGTTCCCGCAGGAGGCTGTAGAATTCGAGCCGGGTGAACAGGGTCGTGAGTTCGGGGGAGGGCTCCGACGCAGCGACGCAGTCCGCCGGCTTAAGCGGCACCGGGGCCTGCGTCTCGAGGCGGATGAGGCCGCGCCCCTCGAGCACCGCCTTCTCTCCCTCGAGGAGGGCCTTGGCGACGCGCTCGGGGATGTCGGCATGCCCCTTGTGGGCGGCCTTGAGGACGTTCTCGAGCGTCCCGAACTTGTTGAGGAGCTTGGCCGCGCCGACGGGGCCGACGCCGGCCACGCCCTTGACGTTGTCGGAGGCGTCCCCCACGATGGCGAGGTAGTCCACGAGCTGGTCCGGCCGCACCTTGAACTTCTCCTCGACCTTGCCGGCGTCGAAGAGCACGCCCTTGGCCTCGTTCCAGACCTTCACGTCGTCGTCGACGAGCTGGAGGGCGTCCTTGTCGCCGCTGACGAGGACGACGCGCAGGCCCTCCTTCACGCCCCGCGCGGCCAAGGTGGCCATCAGGTCGTCGGCCTCGAAGCCCGGCAGGGCCGCCGCCGGCAGGCCCATCGCCTTCACCATCTCGGGGGCCATGTTGAGCTGGGTCTTGAGCGCGGGGTCCGTCTCGGCGCGCTGGGCCTTGTAGGCCGCGTAGGCCTTGTGGCGGAAGGTCGGCTCCGGGGTGTCGAAGCAGACCGCGACGTAGTCCGGCTTCTGCTTCTTGATCAGGCCCAGGAGCATCCGGGCGAAGCCGAACAGGGCCCCCACGGGCTCCCCGCCCTTGTTCGTCAGGGGCGGGAAGGCGTGGAAGGCCCGGTGGAGGTACGCGTGGGCGTCCACCAGGTAGAGCGATTTCTCGGCGGTCTTCGTCACTGTCACGGTGAGGACGTCAAAGGGGGTTTAGGGGGCCTTCAGGGCCCGCTCGACGGCGGCCCGCATCGCGGCGGCGTTGCCGGGCTCCCAGCCGAACCAGCGGTCCAGGATACGCCCCTCCCGGTCGAGCAGGAAGGCCTGGGGAAGCCCGCGGAGCGCATAGGCCTCGCCCGCCGCCTGCTCGAGGTCCAGGAGGACCGTGTAGGTCATCTTGTGCTCGGCCAGAAACGGCGGCACCGCGTCCACGAAGGAGTCCTCGCTGATGCCGAGCACCTCGAAGCCCTCCGCCTTCTTGTCGCGGTAGAGGCGCTCGAGCTCCGGCACGGAGTCCTTGCAGGGCCCGCAGTACGTGGCCCAGAAGTCAATGAGCACGACCTTCCCGCGCAGGTCCGCCAGCTTGAGCGTCTTGCCGGCGGGGGTCTGGAGCGCGAAGTCCGGGGCCGGCTGCCTCGCGCCGGACGTCGGCGCGGGGCGGCAGGCGGCCGCGGCCAAAGCGACGGCGACGAGGCTAACGGACCAGGTCGTCGAGCGTCTTTTTGATGTCTGCTTTGGAATGGACACCGACCAGCTGGTGCTCGACCTTGCCGTTCTTAAAGAAAAGCATCGTGGGGATCGCCGAGATGTTGAACCGGGTCGCGGCGTTCGGGTTGTCGTCCGTGTTGAGCTTGCCGACCTTGACCTTGCCCGCGTACTCCTTGGCCAGCTCTTCGACGACCGGCGCCAGCATCCGGCACGGGCCGCACCAGGGGGCCCAAAAATCGACCAGCACGGGCTGCGGGCCGGTGAGGACTTCCTTGTCGAAGGTATCGTCGGTGAGCTGGAGTTCGGACATCGGGAAGGGCCTCCGGGGCGGGTCTGGGGATGACGACGGGGAGCGGACGGCTACGAGACGATGATACCAGGGGTCCGGTCAGTTGTCAACCAGATACCTGATTTCGTCCTGAAGGGCTTCGATGTTGATGGGTTTGGCCAGGTACGCGTCGGCCCCGGTCAAAAGGCCCTCGGCCCGGTCGGCCGGCTCGGTGTACTTGGCCGAGAGGAGCACCACGGGCACGCCCTTCGTGCGCGGGTCGCGCTTGAGCTGGCGGCAGAGCTCGACGCCGCTGACGTCCGGCAGCTGCACGTCGAGGAGGATCACCGAAGGCAGGTGCTCGGCCAGCGCGCGCTTGGCCTCCGAGACCGAGCCGGCGGACTCGACGCGGACGTCCTTTAAGGCCATCGCGTCGGCCAACGTCTCGCGGAAGTGCGCGTCGTCGTCGACGAGGAGGACCGTGGTCTGGGTGGCGGTGGTCATGGCGGCCGCCTAGCGGGCGCCCCCGGCGACGCGCAGCGCGAGCCGCGCGACCCAGCCCGGCGCCGCGGGCGAGAGGCCCTGCGCGACGAGCGCGTCGTAGGCCGCCTTCACCACGCTGAAGCCCTGCCCGATGGCCGCCTCGGTCTGGTTGCGCTCGTTCGAGAGCGTCGCGAACACCGCGAGCACGATCTTGTCGAGCTTCTCGCCGACCTCGGTGACGCCGAACATCTGCGCCAAGAGCGCGATGGTGCCCGCCATCTTCGGCGTGGACATCGACGTGCCGGAGATGGAGCGGGTCCGGCCGCCCGGCCAGGCGCCCTCGGTGTTGTCGCCCTGCTCGGCCAGGTCGGGCTTGTGCGGGTAGTTCTCCCACTTGCCGCCCTTGCTCGTCACCGCCGAGCCCAGGCCCTTCGAGGAGAAGGAGGTGACCTTCTTGTTGGCGTCGGTCGCCGCCACCGCGATGACGCGGATGGCGCCGGTGCGGGCGTCCTTGTAGGAGGCGATGGCCGGGGAGCCGACGGTGTTGGCGCCCGAGTAGCCGTTGTTGCCCGCGGCGAAGACCATGATGCGGCCCTCGGCGGCGAGCTTGGCGACGAGCTGGGAGTCCGGACCGTCCGGGTCCCCGCCGTCGTCGCCCCAGGAGTTCGACATGATGATGTTGCCGTCGTTGGCGGCCATCGTCAGGCCCTTGAGCACGTCGTCGGTCGTCGCGCCGCCGTTCTTGAAGGCCTTGTAGTGGGTGATGCTCTTGAGCCAGGGCGCGAAGTTGAGGACCATCGAGGTCACCCAGGTGCCGTGGCCGTTGTCGTCGATGCCGTCGCCGCCGGGCTGGACGTCCTTGTGGCCGGCCAGGCCGGGCTTGACCAGCGGATGGTCGATGTCGACGCCGGTGTCGATGACCGCGACCTTGGGCTGGGCCGGCGCGTCGCCGGAGAGCCGCAGCAGGGTCCGGGCCAGGAAGTTCCGGAAGCCGGAGCCGGGGGCGCCCCAGCGGCCGCGGGCGATGTCGTGCACCTTGTCGGCGGTGGAGAGCTTGAGGGTGTCCTTCATCGAGATCCCGCCCCAGAAGCCCTCGGGGCGGACGTAGTCGGGGCGGTCCTCGATGGGGGTCACGATGGACTTCGCCGCGTTCTCGTAGACCTTGTGCCCGCGGGCCAGCATCTCGGCCCGGAAGGCGTCGGCCCGCGAGACCGGCACGCGCACCGTCGCGGTGTTGATGCGCCGGTACGAGGCGATCGGGGAGGCGTTGAAGGCGCTCAAGGACTCCATCGAGAGGCCCGCGGCCTCGAGCTCCGCGCCGAGCGCGTCCTGCTGGGTGCGGAAGAACCCCATGCCGCCCGGCCGCCGCACGTCGATGGCGCCCAGGTGGATGTCGGAGCCGAGCGGCCGCTGCGCCCCGGAGAGCTGCACGAGCAGGACCGTGGACTCGGGCATGGCCGCGGGGGCCGCGGCGTTGGCCGGCCCGGACGGCGCGGCCAAAGGCATCGCCGCCAGGAGGCCGGAGAGCAGCGCCGCCGGCAGCATGAACACGCTCGCCAGGCCGGAGATCATCGCCCCGACGTAAGCGCCGCCGTAGACCATCAGCATCACGAGGCCGTAGAGCTGGATGCCGGCGTGCTTGTCGAGCCAGGCCGCCGCGCCGGGGGCCTTGAACACGTTCGTCAGGACGTGACGGACGACGTGGTGGCCGTCGAGCGGGAAGAACGGCAGCAGGTTGAAGACGGCGAGCATCACGTTGAAGAAGACGAAGGTGGAGGCCAGCGTGACGACGGCGGCCGACGCCCCCGCGGCGACGAGGCCCGCGACGGCGAGCCCCCCGACGGCGGCGAGCCCCAGGTTGACGCCGGGGCCGGCCAGGGCGATCTTCGCCATGTCTTTGGTGGGCCGGGCGAGGTTCCGCTCGTTGACGTTGACCGGGACGGCGCCGCCGAAGAGCAGGCCGGTGAAGGCCAAGGTCAACAGCGGCACGGCGATGGTCATCAGCGGGCTGATATGGGTGAGCAGGCCCTTCGGCGAGAAGTCGAGGCGGCCCTGGAGCCGGGCGGTCGGGTCGCCGAGCTTCTCGGCGGCCTTCGCGTGGCCCATCTCGTGGAGGATGAGCGAGGGGACGATGAACAGGGCGTAGAGCGGGGCGACCGCGAAGAAGGCGGGGGTGATGGCGCCGGTCAGGGTCCCGAGGCCGAGGCCGGCGGCGGTGACGGTCCCCGCCCCGACCCAGCTATTAAGGAAACGGCCGACGGCGCCCAGCTTGGCGGTCCAGGCCGGGGACATCATGCTGAACATGTGGGCCGGCGCCGGCGTCTCGGCCTTCGCGGCCGCTTCGGCCGGGGGGGCGGCTTGGGTCAGGCCCGGCCGGGCGGAGGGCGCGGACACGCCGTTCGGGAGGGCGGGGGCCGCGCCGGGGCGGGTCCGGAAGCCGTCGAAGAAGCGCGACAGGGAGGCGGAGTTGGGAGCGGCGGCGACTCCCTTGAGGCCGGAGAAGAGGCCGTCGTTGCCGCCGCGCTCGCCCCCCTGGTCGGGGTCGGTCGTGTCGTCGGGCCCGCCCTCGCCGCCGCGGCGGGTCGGGTTGCCGTTGCCGTCGAGCCCGTCGGTGCCGTCCGGGCCGCCGTCGCGGCGCGGGCCGGTCTCGTCGGGCATCGCCTTGTCCTTCTTGAAGGAAGCCGCCGACGCGAAGGGCGCGGGCAGCGTGAGGACGGCGGAGACGGTGATGTCCCGGGCCGCCGCGGCGGCGGGCGCCGCGGCCGACGCGCGCGGGGCGACGGCCGAAGGCAGCGACAGGGTCGGGAGGACGGGGGGGGCGGAGTTCGAGAGGGCGGGGACGGCGACCTTGACCGGGGCGGCCCCGGCCGCGCCGACGGAGCCGATGCCGACGGGGGCGACCGACGGGGCCGCCGTGCGCGCGAACTGGGCCCAAGCCGTGCCGCCCGGGGACAGGACCGTCAAAGCGAGGGAGACGGCGAGGGCGAGGGAGGAGCGCAGGGGCTTGTTCATCGCTCCATTGTAGTGCCGCCCCCGGAATCGGGTATGAGGCCGAGGGCCCAAGGGGGGCCCGTATTAAGGCCCAGTAGCCGTGGGGCCGTAGGACCCGCCTGTTTGGTAAGCTCCACCGATGCCTCCGGCCCTCCTGGCCCTCATCCTCGCCCTGCCGGCCACCGCCGCACCGGCCTCCCAAGACGCGGTGATGGAATCCCTCCAGGCCGAACTGCAGCGGTCCTTCAAGGCGCTCAGCGGCGCCGACCAGCGCCCTCCCCTCTACTACCTCTCGTACCAAGCCGTCGAGACCCGCTCGCGCTCGCTCTCGGCGGTGCTCGGCTCGCTCATCCACGACTCGACGGACGGCCGGCGGACCTTGGACGCGGACGCCCGGGTCGGCAGCCGGCGCCTCGACAACACCCACGAGCTCAAAGGGGCCGAGAGCGGCGGCCAGCCGGACGCCTCGACCGCCTCGGAGGTGCCCTTAGACGACGACGCCCTGGCCCTGCGCCAGGCGGCCTGGGCGCTGACGGACCGGGCCGTCAAAGAGGCGCAGGGGCGCTACACCAAGGTGGAGGCCGACAAGGCGGTCACCGCCGGGGAAGCCGACGGGTCCGACGACTTCACGCTCGGCCGGCCCCACCGCTACAGCGAGCCGCCGCCCCCTCCCCCCGCCGACCTCTCCGCCTGGCGCGGCGCGTTGCGGCGCCTCTCGAGCGCGGCCGCCTCGTACCCCTTCGTCGTCAGCTCCCAGGTGACCCTCAACTCCGAGTCGCGCCGCAGCTGGTTCGCGGACTCCGAAGGCTCCGCGCTGTCCCAGTCCGGGACCTCGGTGCGCCTCGACCTCTCGCTGACCGGCCGCACCTCCGACGGGATGGCCCTCGACCGCAGCCGCTCCTGGGAGGCCCGGGCCGCCGAGGGCCTTCCGACCGAGGCCGAGGTCGGGACGGCGCTCACGCGCCTGGCCGCCGAGCTCGACAGCCTGCTCAAGGCCCCCGACGCGGAGCCCTACCACGGCCCGGCCGTCTTCCGCTCGACGGCCGCGGCGGTCTTCTTCCACGAGATCCTCGGCCACCGCCTCGAGGGCCACCGCCAGAAGCTCGAATCGGAGGGCCAGACCTTCGCCAAGAAGCTGGGCGAGCCGGTGACGGCGCCGTTCTTGGACGTCTACGACGACCCCGCGCTCAAGACGCTGGCCGGCTTTCCGCTCAACGGCCACTACGACTTCGACGACGAAGGGCGCCCGGGACAGCGCGCCCAGCTGGTCAAGGGCGGGCTGCTGGCGGGGTTCTTGATGTCGCGGGCGCCCATCGCCGCCGCGCCGGCCTCCAACGGCCACGGCCGACGCTCCTCCGGGAACCGCGCCACCGGCCGCATGTCGAATCTGGTCGTGACGGCCTCGAAGACCGTGCCCGAGCCCGAGCTCCGGCGGCTCTTCCTGGCCGAGCTCAAGCGCCAGAAGCTCGCCTGGGGCCTGTGGTTCGAGGACGTCGAGGGCGGCAACACGACGACCTCGCGCGACGGGCCCCAGGCCTTCACGGTCGTCCCGAAGCTCGTCTACAAGGTGTACGCCGACGGGCGCCCGGACGAGGCGGTGCGCGGGGTCAACATCGTCGGCACGCCGCTGGCCTCGTTCACGAAGATCACCGCCGCCGCCTCGGACGTGGGCGTCTTCAACGGCGTCTGCGGGGCCGAGTCGGGCTGGGTGCCGGTGTCCGCCTCCGCCCCGACCCTGCTCTTAAGCGAGCTCGAGGTGGAGAAGCAGGACAAGGACGCCGAGCGGCCGCCGCTACTCCCCCCGCCGCACCACGACGCCGCGGAGGCCCGGTGACGCCGGCTTGGCTGCTCGCCCTGGCCCTCCCGGCGGCCGCCGCCGAGCCCTCCTGGGTGCGGGCCGACCCGGTGATGACGGCCGCGCTGGCCGAGCTCGCGCGCTCGAAGGACCGCCTCGCCGTCGGCGAGAGCCGCCCGTACTACATCGCCTACCGCCTGCTCGACCAGCGGCGGGTCATCGTCGAGGCGCAGTTCGGCGCGCTCAAGGCCTCCACCGAGGAGCGCAAGCGCTACGCCGGAGCCGACGTCCGCGTGGGCTCGGCGGCCTTCGACAACACGGACTACGTCTCCGCCGACGGGGGCGGCCACGCCCCGTTCACCATCGAGGCCCCCTACGAGGACGGCGCGCCGGGCGTCCGCCACGCTCTGTGGTGGCTGACCGACTCCGCGTTCAAGTCCGCCGTCCAGCGCTATTCGCAGAAGGACGCCTACCGGCGGTCCAAAGAAGAGGAAGACGACCTCCCGGACCTGACCCCCGCCCCGGTGTCCGCCCTGGACCTCGCCGAGCCCGTCGCCCCCCTGCCCGCCGCGGACGCCGAGGCGCTCGCCCGGCGCGTGTCCGCGATGTTCCGCCGCTCGAAGGACCTCCAGGGCTGCCGGGTCGGGGTCTTCATGTTCGACAACCTCGCGCGCTTCCTCGACACCGAGGGCCGGCGCTCCCGCCGCGATGCGAGCGACTACGAGGTCGTCCTCGACGCTTGGACCCAGGCCGACGACGGCTCGCCCCTGGCCGAACAGCGCCGCTTCCCCGCCCGCCGGCCCTCCGACATCCCGTCGGCCGAGCGCTTGGAGTCCGAGGCGCGCGAGATGGCGGCCTCGCTGACCGCGCGTCGCGTCGCGCCGAGCCTCGACGCCCCCTACATCGGCCCGGTCCTCTTCGAGGGCCAGGCCGCCGGGGAGTTCTTCAACCAGCTCCTGGCCCGCGGGCTGGCCGCGCCCCGCGAGATGTGGCTCGAGGACGAGGGCCTGCTCGAGGCCTACCGCCCCGGCCGCCTCGCCCGGCGCCTGGGCCTGCGCGTGATGAGCCCGCTCCTCTCGGCGTACGACGACCCGGCGGCCTCCGAGTTCGAGGGCACGGCGCTGGCGGGACGGACTCTCATCGACGACGAAGGCGTGCCAGCCGTCAGGGTGGGACTCGTCGAGAAGGGCGTCCTCAAGGACCTCTACGTGGGCCGGGCGGCCGTGGAGGGCCGCGCCGGCTCGAACGGCCACAGCCGCTCCGCCCTCGAGAACCTGCCGAGCCCGCGGGCCGCGAACCTCTTCGTCGCGGCGGACCCGGCCCTGCCCCGCGCGGCGCTCAAGGCGGAGCTCCTGCGCCGCGCCCAGGAGGCCGGCCTGTCCTGGGCGGTGCTCGTGCGCCGCCTGGGGGAGGAGGACGCGCGCCGCGACGGGTCGCTCTTGGCCCCCCCCGTGGCCGCCTTCCGGGTGAACCTCGACGGCTCGGAGGAGGCGCTCGAAGGGGCCCTCTTCGACGCCGTCACGATGCGCACGCTGCGCGACGTCGCCGCCGCCAGCGCCGAGCGCCGCGTCTACAACCACTACCAGCGCGGGCCGTACGGCCAGCAGGGCGACGACGTCCACGCGACCATCGTCCACCCGGACGTCCTGGTCTCCGAGATGGACCTGGTCCCCGACGAGCGCGAGCCCGACCGCCTGCCGCGCCTGAAGAGCCCGTTGGCCGCGGGGCTGGCCCGATGAGCGCCATAGAGCTCCGCGGCCTGTCCTGCCGGGCCAAGGTGGGGGTCCCCGACCGGGAGCGCCGCAAGCGCCAGCGCGTCGTGCTGGACCTGACTTTGTCGCTCGACCTGGCGGCCGCGGCCTTGAGCGACGACTTGAAGGATTCAGTCGACTACGGGGCGGTCGAGGTTGCCGTGCGCCGGGCGGTCGAAGCGGGGGAGTTCAAGCTGCTCGAGCGCCTCGCCGACGCCGCGCTCGACGCGGCGCTCGCCGTCGACGGCCGCATCCGCGGAGCCTCGGTCCGGGCCGTCAAACAGCCGGCGGTGATGCCCAAGACCGAGGCCGTGGTCGTCCATCTCTCCAAGTCGCGGCAATCTAGGCCTTAAGGCCTAAAGCCCGGCACCCCGTCCGACCCGGGCCCTCGGGGGCCTGTGGGCCCACACTATCGCATGTCGCCCCGGTGGAGCCCGGCCGTCCTGGCGCTGGCCCTGGCTTTGCCCTGCCGCGCCGAGGAGGCGCTCGAGTCCGGGTTCGCGAGCCTCTCCGGGGACGTCAAGACCGAGGGCGCGGCGCTCGCCGAGCGCCTGGGCGAGCCCAAGACCCGCCGCCAGGTCGTGCGGATCATCAGCTGGAACCTGCAGGCCTTCGGGGCGAACATCACCCCGGAACGCGAAGCGGCCTACAAGGACATCATGGGCCATATGCTCTCGGAGACCCGCTCCGCCCGCATCCTCTCCTTCCAGGAGATCGCCAACGGCACCGGCGCCGCGAAGATCTCCGGCATGCTCCCCGGCGGCGACGGGGACCGCTGGCGCGGCTCCTTCACGAACACCGACGGCGCGATGGACAACGGCTTCTTCGCCGAGAAGTCCGTCGGGATGGACTGCGAGCGGCCGCTGTTCGCCAAGCAGGACGAGACGGGGCGCTGGCGGCGGGACCGCGAGCAGATGATGCACACGCCGCGCGCCTCGCACATGCGCGTCGGCGGCTTCGACTTCACCCTGGTGACGGTCCACCTGACCTTCGGCGGGGCCAACCGCGCCGGCACGGCCAAGGAGCTCGGGACTTTGCTCGACTGGCTCCATCAGTACCTGGCCAAGCCCGGCGCCGACCCGGACGTCATCATCACCGGCGACTTCAACCTGCCGACCCGCCGCGGGCGCACCGACGAGCGCGGGCCGAGCATCGAGGACGTGATGGGCGCACACCCGCTCGGGCGCACGCCGGCGGGCACCCCGCTGCCGCCCTGGGGCCTGGTGACCTTGGTCGACGCGCCCACCTCGCGCAACGACACGGGCACCGCGCACAACTACGACCACGTCATCATGACCGGCGACGCCTACAACGAGGAGTACGCCGCGGGCTCCGCCGGCGTCATCCCCCCCCAGTACATCAACTCCGTCGAGGCCAAGCACGGGGTCCGCGTCTCGGACCACTACCCGATCTCGGCGGGCTTCTTCACCGAGGGCGCCGGCAACGACGGCCGGCCCATCGGCCCCGACGGCGACTCGGCCTGCCAGGCGCTGATGGCGATGGCGCCGCTCAGCTTCCAGTAGCCGCCCTCTACCAGTCCCAGCCTTCCCCTTCCCCCGTCATCTCGGCCAGGCGCCGCTTCACGAGCTCCGCCTTCTTCGCGCGGCGCTGCTCGATGCGCGTCTTGAGCTTTCCCAGCTCCTCGGTCATCTTCTTGACCTGCAGCTCCTGCTTGGCGAGCTTCGCCTCGAACTGCTCGCCGAGCGCCGCCTCCAAATCCTTGGAAAGCCGCTCCTTCTCCGTCCCCTCCGCGCGGCGCACGCCCTCCATCGCCTTGCGGACCTTCTGGTCGGCGCTGAAGTTCTTGACGAAGACCTCCCGCATGTCGGGGGTGCGGACCATCATCGCGAGCTCCGACACGCGCTTGCGGAACTCCTCGGGGTTGTCACGCTTGGCCCCCTCGAGGTGATGGGCCATCTCGGGCGCGTTCTCCCGCAGGAAGGCCAAGACGTTCGCCTCCTCTTCCGGCCCGACGCCCTTGCCCGGCATCTCCGGCCCGGGATGAGGCGGCTTCCCCTCCGCCCGCGCGCCGCCCGCCGCCACCAGCCCGAACGCCAGACCCAACGCCAGTGCCTTGACCATGTCAGCCTCCCAGCTGCCGCCGCAAGATCGCGGCGTCGCCCTTCAAAGCGTCGAGGTCCGCGTCGAGGTCGGCCAGCTCGTGGCCGCGCCCGATGCTCTCCGAGAGCGCGTCCAGCTCGCGCTCGGCGCGAGCCAGGTCCCCGTCGAGGTCGTCGGGGCGCGGAGCGCGGGGCTCCCAGCGGGCCAGGACGAACGCGACGGCGCACAGGGCGGCCAGTGCCAGGGCGCGCTGGACCCGGGCCCGCGGCGCCGGGGCGGCGACCCCGGGGGGCGGGGCCACGGCGGCCCGGGCGGCCAGGCGCGAGCCGAGCCGCAAATCCGACAAAAGCCGCTCGCACTCCGGGCAGCCCGCCAGGACCGCCTCGGTGCCGGCGGGTGCCTCACCGGCCCACAGGAGGACGGCCAGGTCCTCGTGGCTTGAGTCATGCATCGAGGTCTCCCAGGCCCACTCGGAGCTTGAGCACGGCGTCCCGCATCCGGCCCAGCGCCGTCGACAGAGGGCAGCCCGCCGCCGCGGCGATCTCTTTAAAGGAGAGGCCGCCGTATTCGCGCATCAGGAACACGTCCTTCTGCTCGGGGGTCAGCTCGGTCAAGGCCCGCGCGATGCGCTCGCGGGCGTAGCCGCCCTCCGCCTCGCGCTCGGGGCCGGGCTCGGGGGACGGCCCCTCGGCGTCGGGCAAGAGCGGGACGGTCCAGCGCCGTGCGGCCGCCAGGTCGAGCGCCCGGCGGCGGGCGATGGTGAAGAGCCAGGCCTGCGCCCGGCCGGTCTCCTGATACGTGCCCCAAGCGGCCCAAGCCTTCATCACGACCTCCGCATAAGCGTCCTCGGCGTCCTCACGGCGCCCGAGCCGGTAGAGCAGGAAGCTGAAGAGCCCCGGCCCGTGCCGTTCGATGAGCCGCTCGAACTCAAGTCTGTCGGGTTCCACGCCCCCCCATACTATCTATAACGGCCGGAGGGCAGGAATATTGGGCGTCATTGACGCCCGGGAGGCAAACGTCTACCCTTCGGCGTGCCCCTCCTGGCTTTGTTGGCCCTGCTGGCCGCCCCCGCCCACGCGCTGGGGAAGCCCGAATACGAGCTGGAGCTCGACCCCTACTATTCGGCCGCAGCGATGACGGTCGCGTTCTCCTCCGGCGCCGCCGAAGGGAAAGCCGACGAGGAGTTCAGCACGTACCGGGACCTGACCCGCCAGGCCCTCCTGCCCAAGTTCGCCATCCTCGAGGCCAGCGTCAACCCGTTGCCGCTGTTAGGGGTGGGCTACCGGGCCGTCTCCGAGGACGCCTACCGGCGCGCGAAGGTGACCCCGTCCTTGAACTACATCGACGCCGTCACGACCGGCTTCGAGGAGCCCTACGCGCTGGCGCTCTTCTTGGGCAACGTGACCGACTTCTCGAAGGGGCTCAAGACCAGCGGACACAAGCGCAAGGGCTACGTGGGCTACCTGGCGTCCTTGGGCAACTTCCACATCATGGAAAGCCTGGTCCTCCCCGACAACTGGGCGGAGCTCGAGGCGAAGATCAAGGGCGACCTGGTGACCGAGAAGCGCAAGATGAGCTTCAGCTTCCGGGTGGGCGGCAAGCTGCATTCCAACCGCGAGGTGACGGACACCCTCTATTTCGGCATCAAGCGCGACCGCATCGACTACGTGAAGACGCCGCTTTCGGCCCTACTGAGCTCCGGCCTCATGTACCGGGCCGACTTCCGCTCTGGCGACTGGCGCCCGATGAGCCACTTCGTCCTCTTGGAGAAGAACTTCCCCTTCGCCTACAAGGCCCGGAAGCTCACCTTCAGCCTGGGCTTGGGCTATCAGTGGCTCAGCAAGGAGAAGTACACCGGGTCGCTGGCCGCGCGGCGCCTGCGCCCCGAGGCGCGCTTCCTGCTGCGCCCCAACGTCAAGTTCTAGCTCCAAATAAACGAGTTAACAGGGAGGTTCAGAGAGTCTCAGGGAAATCAATATCCCTGATACTCCCTGAAACTCCCTGTAAATCTTCGGTTTCTTTAAAACTTCAGGAGGAGGCTGAAGCGGAAGGTGTTGCCCAGGTCGCCGTAGGGCACCCAGGCGAAGTCGAAGCCGGCGCGGTAGAAGTTGACCCCGGCCCCGAAGGTCACCAGGTTCATCCCGTCGTTGTCCGCGCGGTGGGTGTTGAGGCCGGCGCGCAGGGCGCCGTCCACGTTGTCGGTGAACGGGTACAGGTATTCCGCGCCGACCCCGAAGAAGAGGTCGGTGTCCCGGTACTTCGTGGCGTCGACCGCCACGCGCACGCCGTTGGCCACCGCGGCCCCGGCCCCGAGCACCACCGCCCGCGGCAGCGGGTCCGACACGCCGGCGAAGTCCATCTCGGTGCCGACGTTCTTGACGAGGCCGGACAGCACGACCGGCCGGCCGTTGAGCGCGTTGCGCAGCGTGTATTGGGCGCCGAAGTCCATCGCGAAGGCGCTGGCCGAGTAGCTGTCGATGGTCTCCTGCACGACCTTGCCCGTGACGCCCAGGCTCAGCTTCGGCGTCAGCAGCCGCGCGTAGGAGAGGTTGTACGAGTAGTCGCCGGCCGTGAAGTTCCCCGTGGGCGAGCGGGTGTCGGCCGACCGGCGCTCGATGTCGGCGACGGAGAGGTTGTAGATGGCGCCGCCGAACGCGCTCGTGACGGTCCCGCTCGAGTCCTTCACGGGATAGCCGAAGCCCGCGAACTCGTAGCTGATGCCCTGGAAGTGCTCGGCGTGCCCGGCCGCGAGCTGGCTGCCCCGCATCCGCACGAGGCCGGCGGGGTTGTAGTAGACCGCGTAGACGTCGTCGGCGAGGGCCGAGTAGGCCTCGCCCATGGCGCCGGCCCGCGAGCCCGCGCCCAGCTTCAGGAACTGGGCGGCGCTCGTCCCGACGTTGGAGTTGGCGGCCCACGCCGGAGCGAGGCAGGACGCGAGGAGCGCCAGGGAGAGCACGATGCGCGTCACAGGCCGCTCCCCTTGATGACGGCCATCTTGTGGTAGACGCTCTGGCCGTTCACCGTGTATTCCAGGATGTAGACGCCCGACGCCACGGGGCGGCCCGAGGAGTTCGTGCAGTCCCAGAAGTCGTAATGGTGCGTGCCGCCGTTGGCGGTCTTGTGGAACTCGTCGACGAGCTCGCCGGCCACGTTGTAGATGCGGAAGCGGTGGTCGAGGCTCGCCACCGGCCCGGGGGCCGCGTAGTGGATGACCGTGCCCACGCCGGTGAGGGCGCCCGCGGCGCAGGAGCCCTCGGCGACGTTGCAGGTGGTGGTGCGCGTGCGGCAGTCGAACGGGTTCGGGAAGTTGAACGCGATGGGCTTCTGTTCGGCGAAGGTCGCGTTGCCGGAGAGGGCCGGCGGGCCGTTCAAGACCACGAACTGCGAGAAGTGGTCGACGGAGACCGTCACCGTCTTGTTGATGGTGTCGACGCGCAGGTTCTTGTTCTCGGGGCAGTATTGGCCCGTGCACCCCGCCTTGCCGATGTTGCCCTGGGACTTGGACCAGATCTGCAGGTCCGAGATGGACGTGTTGGGCTGCCCCGAGAGGTCGTAGGGCAAGGTCAGGTCCACGGCCTTCGTGAGCTGGGCGCGCACGCCCAGCGGCAGGAAGATGTCGTAGAAGGTGGACAGCGGGCTCTTGCCGAAGGCGTTCTTCGCGCTCGAGGAGGCCTGCACCCCGAACGAGCCCGCGCGGGCGAGCATCGCGGCCACGCGGCTCGGGACGTAGCCCAGCGTCGCCGCGGTGCGGTTGGCGGCGTCCGAGGCGCTGAGCGACCCCTTCACCGTCACCGCGACCTTGTTCTTGGCCGCGCTGGCGGCGTCGCCGCCCGTGCAGTTCGTGTCCGTGTCGCCGGCGTCGCAGTCCTTGAAGGAGCCTTCGCCGAAGTTCAGGGCGAACTGCTCGCCGTCCAGATCGCGCTCGGAGCCTTGGAGCTTGAGCTTGCCGCCCTGGGCGTTCGAGACGTCCTGCTGGGCGTTCGCGACGACCACGCGGTCCTCCTCGGAGGTCGCCGCCTGCGGGACGGCGGCGGTGCCCGCGGAACCGGCGCGGAAGATGGTGTCGAAGCTGAAGAGCTGGGTGACGCGGAAGTTGTCGCCGGTGCCGGGGTTGACCGTCGCCATCAGGGCGTCGATCTTGAGCGTGAAGCTCTCCTCGTTGTCGTTGCCGGCGCGGTAGACCGCCGAGATGGTCTTGCGATTCGGCTCGATCTTCTTCTTCACGCCGCCCAGGATGGCGCCGCAGTCCGCGGCCACGTTGGTCTTGACCGCCCCGTTCACCACGCAGGAGGACACGCTCAGGAACTTGTCGACGTTGTCGTCATCCGACGAGGAGCGCAGGAGGGGCTCCGTGCAGGTGATCTTGACCTGGAACTGGCCGTTGCCGACGGCCTTCTCGACCGCGGTCGCCTGGCAGATGGGGACGGCGCGCGTGTAGGTCAGGTTGATGGTCTTCGTCGTCGTGCTCTCGGCGGCCGTAAAGCTCACGCCCTGGCCCTCGCTCGGGAAGATGACGTCGGCGTCGTCGCGGGACGGCGGCAGCAGGACGATGTCGTAGGCGACGTCGGGCTTGAAGCCGGTGATCGAGTAGCCCGACACGGTCCGGTTGGCCGTATTGGCGTCGACCGTGCCGAAGATGACGTTCGTGGAGAAGAGGGTCTCGGCCGCGGCCACGCCGCCGATCTCGTCGGTGCTCGGCGAGGAGCCGTCGGGCAGGGAGATACGGCCCTTGATGAGGCCGCCGCGCCTGAGCGAGAGACCGGGCTGGCAGGGGCCGCCTGAGCCGACCCGGATGCAGAAGCCTCCGGCGGTGACCGTCACCGTGCCGGCGCTCACGCCGTAGCCGAGGCTCACGGCGCGCATCGTGTAGGAGCCCGAGGACAGCGCCGTCACGGTGAAGAAGCCGTCGGGGTCGGTCTGGACGGCGATGTCGCCCAGCGGGCTCGCCTCGGGGTTGACGCCCACCGGCTGCAGGAACACCGCGGCGGCGGGGAAGGCGTCGCCGAAGGGGAAGGACAGCGCGCCGCTGTCGGCCGTGACGATGTAGCCCGTGACCGGCACCGCCAGCTCGGCGAGTTCGAGGGTGATGGGCGTGTCGGTCACCTTGAAGTTGGGGAGCTCGACCGTGCGGTAGCGCTTGCCGCTCGAGGCCTGGTTGCCGTCGCGCGGCGCCACGGTGACGTCGTACTGCTCGGAGACGAAGGTCGACACCCAGAGGGTGAACTGCCCCAGCGAGTTCGAGTAGGTCTCGACGTTGAGCTCGACGTCGCCGAACGTGGGCTTGGCCGCCACGCGGATGTTGCCCAGGGCCGTGGTGGTGGACGCCGCGTCCACCAAGGTGCCCTTGATGGAGGTGCCCTGGTTCAAGGAGAGCGTGCCCACGTTGCGGCGCTCCAAGGGCGTCATCGTCAGGCCGGATTCCCCGGTGGGGGCGTAGTTCTGCGAGCCCTGGGCCAGGAAGGCCAAGTCCCACTTGTCCTGGAAGACCTTGAGGTCGTAGGAGACCTCGGGGAAGAGCGGACCGACGAGGAAGCTGCCGTCGGCGCGGATGGGGCGGTTGGCCACGCTCGAGGCGGCCTGGGCGAAGCCGCCTTCGACCCACGGGTTGGCGACCGCGGTGATGCGCAGGTTCGGCGGCAGGACCTTGGCGTTGCGCTCGCTGAAGATCTCGCCCGAGGACGCGTCCTTGAGCGCGCCGGTGATGTAGGCCGCGCGCCGCATCAGCACGTCCTGGCCGGTGATGGCGCCCTGCAGGCCGTTCGGCGACTGGGCGGCGTCGGGGAAGGACAGGGGCTTGCCGATGTATTTGGGCTCCGAGGCCTGGTCCTCGACCGCCAAGGTGTAGAAGTCGCCGGCGGGTACGCCGTCCAAGCGGTAGGCCACCGACCCGGCGGCCACGCCGGCCGCGGCGTTGCCCAGGGCCACGCCGGTCGAGCGGACGACCTCTTGGCGGCGGTTGCGCAAAGTCAGGCGGAAGTTGCGGGAGTCGAGCACGCCGGTCTTGAGGCTGATGAGGCCCGTCACCGAGAAGCCGTCCGAGAGCGTGAAACTCGAGGCGACGACGTCGGCGTTCGTGACGGCCACCTTCTGCGCTCGGTGCGGGACGACGACCGGGCAGGTCGCGCAGGACCGGAGCGCGGCCGTGCGCAGCAGATAGACGCCGGGCGTCAGGTTCCGGATGGTGTAGGTGCCGGCGGTGGTCAGATAGCCGACCCGGTCGGTGGCCGGATTGAAGGACGTGGAGGCCGCGACGCCGAACTGCTGCCGGATGGCGAGGACGCGGGCCAAGGAGTCCACCGAGCCGACGCCGCCCAGGTCCACCGTCGCGGTGTCGATGACCACGCGGTTGCCCGCGGCGTCCCGCACGGGCACCGACGCGGCGTTCACCACGATGAGCTGGTTCGTGTTGAAGAGCGGGTCCGTCACCTGGTTGGCCACCTGGCCGGTGACCTTGAACGTCGGGTCGCGCAGGTCGGCCGCGAAGGACGTCGTCTGCCCGTTGACGACCGACAGCCGGGTCCGGATGGTGCGACCGGTGGTCCGGTAGGTCAGCGTGATGTCGTCGGTCTCGGTGTTGACTCCCGTGACCGTGAACGACGCGGCGTTGACGGCGGCCCCCACCGCGAAGCCCGGCAGGCTCAGGGCGTTCTCGGTGAAGCGCTTGCCGACCTGGTCGGGGCGGGCCGAGGCGATGGTCTCGCCGTAGAGGTCGACGTTGCCGAAGTCCCCGCTCCCGTCGGGCAGGTAGATGACGCCCCGGATGACGCCGCTGGCGGCCGCGAAGTCGAAGGCCAGCGCCGCGCGGCCGGTCGTCGTGGAGATGGTGACGAGCTTCGGGAAGCCGCCCGAGGCGTCGAAGTCGGCGTCGCCGTTGCTCTGGAGGCCCGCGAAGACCTGGTATTCGACGCCCTCGTCGAGGCCGGTCATCGTCACCACGACGGTCTGGCTGGCGATGTTGACGCCGCCGGCCCCCGAGGTGGAGACCGACACGGTCTGGTAGAACCCGTTGGCCGAGTTCGGCGCCCAGGCCGAGACGTTGAGCCGGAGGCCGGGCCCGCCGGGCTCGAGCTCGGGGAAGGTGTTGCCGGCGAAACCCGTGACCCCGATGGTGGCCACGATGACCGAGGTGTTGGCCACGGGGAAGGAGGAGAAATCCACCGAGGTGTCGGACCCGGCGACGATGGTCGCCGAGGCGATGCCGACGGCCTTGAGGCCCTGCGTGTTGGCCAGGAGCCGGTAGGAGCCGGGCTTGAGGCCCTCGACCCGGTAGGTCGCGGTGTCCACGCCCGCCTGGACCCAGACCCCGCCGAAGCCGCCGTCGAGCGCGGTCGTGGTGGTGATGGGCACGGCACTGACCGACACGAAGGTGCCGCCCGTGTTGTAGCCGGCGGGCAGGAACACGAGGCCGGTGAAGGCGCTGCGCCTGGCGAAGGCGGGCAGGGTCGCCGTCGTCTGGCCCTCGGGGGCGACGAAGACGCTCTGGGTCAGCTCGTCGAAGCCGGGCAAGGTGGCGCGGACGGTGTAGGTGTCCGAGGCGACGTTGAAGCGCAGGATCGTCTTAGCGATGTCCTGCTGGAGCGACGCGTCCCACTGGCCGCCGTCATCGAAGGTCGTCGTGCCCTCGGGCAGCCGCATCGGGCCGTTCAGCAGGAAGGCGTTGGTGGTGTTCTCGACCTGCAGCGAGCCCCACAGCGTGTAAGGCTGGGTCGACCCGACGGCGACGCTCGGGACGATGACCAACGACGGGGCGCGGCGCATCAGCACCGTCATGAGGCCCGCCGCGTTCGAGGACAGCGCGACGTTCGAGTCCGTCGCCGTCATCGCGGTCAGCGTCGAGAAGCTCGACAGGGTGACGTTCGCCCGGCCGGCGAGGTAGCCGTCCTTCAGGAAGCGCAGGCGGTAGTCGCCGACGCCCAGGCCCGCCAAAGTCAGGCCGCCTTCGGAATCGGTGACGAACTCGGCGCCGCCGCCGAGCGTGCCGAAGGACTCGATGCCGACGCCCGCGAGCGGGAGGTTCGGCGTGACCCCGGCGTCCAAGACCTTCAAATTGAGCTCGGAGGCATCCACGGTGACGCGCAGCGAGTCGTCGCGCAGGCCGCCCACGTCCACCCGGACGTAGTACAGGCCGCGCGGGACGCGGGCGCCGCGGAAGTCGCGGCCGTCCCAGGCGATCTGGCCGCGCGCGGGCTGGCCGACGCCCGAGAAGAAGGCGAGGGGCTCGGGGGTCTGCTCGAGCTTGAAGGGCGTCGAGGCCACCGCGACG
>SCTT01000514.1 GCA_004322435.1 bacterium | reverse complement strand
TCCGGCCTCCATCACTTCCGCGTGACGGGGCGCTCGCGCGACGGGGTGCACCAGGAACCGGGCTTCGGCGTCGCGGCCTCCTCCCCGGAGGCGGTCCGGCATCTGAGCCATGAGTTCCGCCAGCTCGCATTCTTCTGGGTGGAGGACGGGACGGTATTCGTCATCAACACCGACGGGACGGCGCGGTACCGCGTGGGGCTCTGGGCCGAGCGTCTCCTCTAGGGCGCCGGCTCGACGCTCACCTCCCGCGAGCTCGCCCGTCCCGCGTCGTCCACCGCCCGCACCACGTAGCGCCCCGGCGACGGCGCCCAGTCCAAAGCCTGCCCCGGGGCCGCCGCTCCCAGGTAGCGCTCCCCCGCGAACCAGTGCACCGCCCGGGTCCCCGCATCCGTGACCGCCGCCAATTCGACCGAGGGCGTCTGCGGGCGCAGGACCAACGTGACCCCGGCGGGGGGGGAGCTGATCTCCGGCGCGCGGCCGCGCGCCGCTGCGGCGTCCAATCCGCAGGCGGGGTCCTCGGCAGGCGGCGGGCGGCGGCCCACGCCGGCCTTCGCGAAGAGGCGCGCCAGGTCCGAGGGCCAGAACTCGTAGACGCGCGCCTCGACGTCGGCGGCGCCGGGGCAGGCGCGCAGGCCGGTGCGCCGGTCCACGAGCACCTCGCGGTGCACGTCGCAGGCGGCAAACGGGGAGCGGCCGGGGATGAACCAGGTGTGGGCGGTGTGGCGGCAGTGGGGCCCCGGCAGCGCCCCGGAGAGCGCGCAAACGCGCACCCGCTCGAGGCGCTCGGGCGCCCACGGGGTCTCCGGGTCGAGCGGGACGCCGGAGGCGCGCATCGCGTCGACCAGCCGGAACAAGAGCGGGGCTGCGGCTTCGACCCCGACGAAGGCCGGGTTGCCGCGCCCGTCGAACTCGCCGATCCAGACGACCGCGACCCAGCGGCCGAAGACCGCCGCGGTCCAGGCGTCGCGGGCGCCGTAGGAGGTCCCGGTCTTCCAAGCGACCGGGACGCCGTCCTTGACCCAGCCCTTGCGCCAGCCGGCGTCGGGCCGCGGGGCGTTCTGCAGGGCGTCCAAGACCATGAAGGCGGCCTCGCGGCTGAGCACGCGCGTCCCGCCGGGAGCGGGGTCGTCGCGCAGCGTGCGCAGAGGGCGCGCCAGGCCGCCGTTGGCCAAGACCGCGTAGAGGCCCGCGAGCTCGCGCACCGTCACCTCCACGCCGCCCAGCACGATGCTCAGGCCGTAATGCTCCGACGGGCGCAGGCCCGACACTCCCGCGCGGGCCAAGAAGCCCCGGAGGTCCGGGTCCTTGAGGCGCGAGGCCAGCGAGACCGCGGGGACGTTGCGGCTGCGGGTCAGGGCGTCGGCCGCCGTCACGGGACCGACGAAGTCGCGGTCGAAGTTCTCGGGGTCGAAGCCGCCGAAGCTCGTCGGGGCGTCCTTGAGCACGGTCGCCGGGTGGGCGAGCCCCTGGTCGAAGGCCAGCGCGTAGGCGAAGGGCTTCAAGGCCGAGCCCGGCGAGCGTTTCGCGCGCGTGCCGTCCACCTGCCCCTGCAGACCGGCGTCGGCGCGGTCCGCCGAGCCTAGCGCGGCGCGCACCTCCATCGTCTCGGCGTCGAGCAGGAGCACCGCGGCGTTGCGCAGGCCGGACTCCCGGCGCGCGGCGAGGTAGCCCGCCGTGCGGCTCTCGACGAGGCGCTGCAGGCGCGCGTCGAGCGTGGAGCGCAGCACGAGACGGTCGGGATGGGCCGCGGCGACCGCCTCGGAGAAGTGCGGCGCGAGCAGGCGCGGCGCCGGCGGCCGGGCCAGGACGCCCAGCACCTCGCCCAGGCGGCCCGCGTCCTCGGGATGGACGCGCGCCCAGCGCGTGAAGAGGAGGGCCCGGGCTTCGGCGACGGCGCCCCCGGGGGCGGCTGCCAGCCGGCGCCGCGCGGGGCTCTTCGGGACGACGGCCAGCGCCAGCGCCTCCGGCACGCTCAACAGGCGCGCCTCCTTGCCGAACGCGATGAGCGAGGCGGCGCCCACGCCCTCGACGTTCCCGCCCAGCGGCATCGTCGCGAGGTAGTACTCGAGGATCTCCCGCTTCGAGCACCTGAGCTCGAGCTGCAGGGCGCGCAGGACCTGGACGAGCTTGCCGGCGGGGCGGTTCGAACCGATGCGCCAACGGCGGCGGGCCGCCTGCATCGTCACGGTCGACCCGCCGACCCGCGGCCCGCGCAGCGCGTAGGTGCGCCAGGCGCCGCGGGCCAGCGACCAGGGATTCACCCCGGGATGCCAGTAGAACCAGCGGTCTTCCTGGAGGAGGACCGCCTCGACGGCGGCCGGGGCGAGCTCCGACAGGCGCAGCGGCAGGCGGTAGTGGTCGTCGGCGGCCAAAGTCAGGCGGAGGAGATTGCCGTCCCGGTCGAGGACCGCCTGGGAGGCGGGAAGGCTCTCGAGGAGCCGCGGGTCCGGGACGGCCCAGCGGAGCGCCGCCGCGGCCAGGAGCAGGCAGGCCGCCCGGCGCGCCCGCCTCATCGCACGGTCATCGCCCCGGCCAGGCCTTGGGCCTGGACCGACCGGTCGTACATGGACTCGGCGAAGGTCGGCGGGACGGCGTACGTCCCGCGGTTGACCGCCTTGATGCGGTAGGTGAACTCCGAAAGCTCCGGGCCCGCGGTTCCGAAGAACACCACGCGGTCCTCCCGCGCGTCCACGTACTCGGGCGCCCAGCCGCCCGAGGGCGGCACGTCGTATTCGGGCCCGTCCTCCGGGTCCCCGTCGCCCTCCTCGGCCGCCGGTGCGCGGGCCGGCGCGGGGCCGAAACGCGGCAATGACTCCAGCACCGGCTCGAAGCCGCCCGGCAGGAGGTCGACGAACGCCGCGTGCGGCACCGTGTGCCCTTCGGTGGCGCGCACGCGGTAGACGACCGAGAGCTCCGAGCCTAACGCCGCCTCGGCGACGGCCTTGCCGGAGGCGTCGCGGTACTCACGCGAGACCTCGAGGCCCCGGCTGACGGCCTCCTTAGGAGCCTCGAGGTCGAAGCCGGCCTGGACGGTCTGGTAGAACACCGGCCCGGGGCTCTCGAAGAGCAGCCGGCGCGTCTCGGGGGGGAAGGCGGCCTTCGGGAAGAGGCCCTTGGGGAGGGCGACGGGGGCGGAGCGCCCGCCGGGCAGCTCCGCGGCCACCGTAAGCCCGTCCAAGGCGTCGGCCCCGACGGCGTCGGCGTAGGCCGCCAGGGCGATGACCGCGTAGGCGGAGCTCAGCGAGTTGTAGCTGCCGCCCGCGACGCCGTCGGCGATGGTCTGGAGGTCCTCCCCGCGCACCGCGCGGAGCTTCTCGGGGAAGTGCTTGGCGTAGAGGTAGAGGATCTGGGAGTCCCGCGCCAGCGGGTCGTAGAAGTGGAGGTAGTCGGCGGCGGCGCGCTGGGCGAGGCGCAGGCCCTGCGTCAGCAGGTCGGCGCGGCGCGGGTCCTGCTGGATGCGGTGCACGGCGGCGAGGTAGGCGGCGGCCGGGTCCGAGCGCCACTCCTTCGGGGCCTCGCGCTCGAGGCGGGCCTCGATGGCGGAGGCCAACGGGGCCGCCTGCTGGCCGTTGCGGGCCAGCACGTAGGCGGCGTAGGCCCGCGTGCGCTCCTCCCCGAGGCCGCCGCCCTCGCCGGAGGCGACGGTCCGGAGATAGACCAGGCCCTTGGCGAGCATGTCGGGCGGCACGTGGTGGCCTTTCTCGCGCGCCTCGGTCAGGAAGTGCAGGCCGTAGGCCGCGTGGAAGTCCGAGACGTAGGAGTTCGCCGCCCAGAACCCGAAGGCGCCGTCGGCGTTCTGGCGGCCCTGCAGCATGCGGATGACGGTCTCGACGTCGGCGGCGGCCTTCGCGCGGCCGAGCCCCAGCTCGGGCCGGGAGACGACGGCCAACGCGGGCCAGGCGCGGCTGACGATCTGCTCGCTGCAGCCGTACGGGTACTTCTCGAGGTAGTGCATCAGGCCGCGCGCCATGCCGAGCGGGAGGGCCGACGCCGAGGCGTCGAGCGTTTTGAACTCCTTGTGCATCCGGCGCCCGACCTCCACCGTGGCCCGGCCGCCGGCCACGCGCCCCGAGGCCAAGGTCGTCCGGTAGGGCACGGGCGGGCGCACGCTCAGCGTGGCCGACAGGGCGGAGCGCTGGCCCGCGCCCTCGGCCGTGAAGGCCAGCTCCGCGTTCCCGAGGGGGACGCGCGCGCGCACCTTGAAGAGGGCCGTCGCCTCACGGCCCTCGGGCACCTTCAGCACCCGCGCGGCGCCGTCCTCGACCGACAACCCGCCGGTCGCCGCGGCGCTCAGGCGCACCTCGGCGTCGGGCCCCGAACCGGCGACGTTGTTGGCGACGGCGACCGGGACGACGAAGGAGTCGCCGGGGGCCGCGAAGGTGGGGAGGTTGGGGGAGAGGACGAAGGGGGCGCGCACGAGGGTCCGCCGCTCGGCCGCCCCCACGGCGTCCGGAGAGACCGCGACCGCCATCAGCCGCAGGGTGCCGTTGAAGTGGGCGGGGACCGCGTAGGACAGCTCGCGCTCCTCCGGCCCGGTGTCGACGAGGCCCGACCAGTAGGCTACCGGCGGGTCGCGGCGGCGCTTGAAGGGGTTGAGGTTGCGGCCGAGCGCCCCGGAGCGGTCGCCGCCGGGCGCGGAGGGCAGGCCCAACAGCTTGAACTCGGGCAGCAGCAGATCGAGCATCTGGTGCGTGCCGACCTCGAGGGCGCGTTTGGCCATGAAGAATCCCAGCGGGTCGGGCGTCGCGGTGCGCCCCACCTGCAGCACGCCCTCGTCGACCGCGAAGACCACGGCCCGGCCGGGGCGCCGCGACGAGTACCGGATGCGCAGCGGGGTCCCCGGCACGGCGACGGCCGCGGCCTCGAGGCGCAGGCCCGTGTCGCGGCGCTCGCGGGAGAGCGAGAAGGGGACCGCGGCGTAGCTTAGCGGGCTCATGTAGACCTCCGGCGAGTCCGGCGCCCTGACGAAGGCGACGTGGACGTAGGCGTTGCCCTCGAGCCCCTCCGGGACGCGGATGCGCTGGACGGAGGCCGAGGTCCCGGCCTTGAACCAGCGCGCCGCGTAGACGCGGTCGCGCTCGATGGTGACGAGCCCGGCCCCGGCGTAGGGCGCCTTGAGCGAGACCTCGACCTCGTCTCCCGGGGCGTAGTCGGCCCGGTCGAGGCGCACCTCGAGCTCGGCGTCCTTCTCGAGCTGACGCGTGAGGTTCGCGGCGCCGGTCACGGCGAACGGGACGCGGCAGAGCTCGAGCCCCGACGCGTCGCGCAGCGAGTAGACGAACTCGCCGGGCCGTTCCGTCGGCAGGGTCAGGCGCGTCCCGGCGGGAGGCAAAGCGAGCGGGCGCCGCTCGGCCTCGGTCTCCCGCAGCACGGACTGGTAGCGGTAGACGCCGTTGGCTTGCCGCTGCAAGGTGGACACCCAGCGCCGCTCGAGGAGGACCGCGGTCAAGGGGCCCGCGTCGGCGCGCTCGAGGTCGGGGCCCACCGCGACGACCTCCACGGAGCGGGCGGAGCTCTTGCGCACGCGCTGCAGGTCCCCGTCGGGGCGGTAGCCGACCAAGAACGGGCGGTCGGAGACGAGCGCGGAGGCCTCGGCGTAGACGCCGCGGCCGCCCCCGGCCTCGAATCCCTCCGCCGAGAAGGTCAGGCGGTAGGTGGCCTTCTCGAAGCGCTCGAGCGGCAGGGCGAACTCCGCGCGCCCCTCCGCGTCGGTGCGCGCCTCGTCGAGGCGCTCGTCGAAGGAGGACTTGGCGGCGGCCGGGTCGAAGAAGACGTGGTCCGGGTAGCCGGGCAGGGCGGGCGCGGCCGGCGCCAGGGTCAGCCGCGCGCTGACGCGGCGGTCCTCGGCGGGGGTGCCGAACAGGTTGTGCAGGGTCACCGCGGCCTTGACGCCGCCCGGGCTTAGCCAGCCGCGCGCCGGGGGGAGGTCGGCCGCGATGCGGAGGCGGTCCGGCAGGAACTCCTCGACGCGCAGCGAGGCCGAGCCCAAGAGGGCGGCGCGGCGTTCGTCTTTGACGACGTACGCCGCCACCTCCCAGCGCCCCGTGGGGGCGGTCTCCTCGGTGGGCAGGCGCACCTCCTCGAAGCCGAGCGGGGAGAGCGCGAGCTTGCGGCGCATCACCTCGAGGCCGCGGGCGTCCGTGACGGCCACCTCGATGGGCACGCCGGCGAGGCGGCGCTCCCAGTCGCCGGACTTGATGATGAGGCCGGCCCGGATCTCCTCGCCGGGGCGGTAGACGCCGCGGTCCGAGAAGACGAAGGCCTTGAGGCCGTCGGCGGCGCCGCCGCCCGAGACGCCCCCCACGTCGAAACGGGAGAGGTCCAGGCGCCGGTCGCCCCAGGAGAACGGGATGAAGGAGAGGTCGCCGCCGCGCCGGGCGGTGAAGGCGACGGGCTCCCGGCCGCGGTCGTAGCCGTTGAGGCTGGGGAAGGACGCCCGCCCGTCGGGGCCGGTGGTCCTCGTGAACAGCGCGGCGCCGTTTTTGCCGAGCACCTCGACCGCGGCCCCCTCGGCCGGCGCCCCGTCCTTCAGCGACATCACGAAGACGTCGCGGCTGCCGTCGGCGGCCTCCTTGACGAGGAGCCCCAGGTCGGTGACGAGGATGAGCCGCTCGTCGGAGGGGCCGGAGGCGGTGCGGCGCAGCGGGTCCCAGGCCTCGGCTTTGAGGAAGAAGAGGCCGCGCGGCTCGTCGGCCGTCATGTAGCGACCCAGGTCCAGCGCGGCGTACTGCGTGCGGCCGGGGTCGTCCAAGCGCAGCGGCAGGACCTCCGAGAAGGACTCGGCGATGTTGTCCGGGCCGAAGGTCCAGCTGCGGAAGTCGGGGTCCTTGAACCGCCCGCCGGACTGGCTGACGAGGTGGTTGAGCTGTCCGGGGCGCACGCGGGAGAGCTCGAAGCGGACCGCCTCGAGCCCGCGCGCCGTCACGCCCAGCTTGCGCTCGCCGCTCAGGCTCAGCACCGAGCCGTCCCCCACGAAGGACAGCTCGCGCGGGAACTCGGGGACGCGCAGCAGGCGCTCGTAATCCCCGGCGAGGATGAAGCCCCCGTAGCCCTCGGCGCCGCGCCGGACTCTCACGAAGACGTGGCGCCCCGGGGCCGCGGCGAACCGGAAGGCGTGGGCCGTCGCGTATTCGGCCTCCGTCGTGACGGGGGCGAGCGCCAGGCGGGTGGACGCCGCGAGCGCCTCGGGCCCGACCCCGGCCGCCCCGAGGTGCCCGACCGTCGCCGCTCCGGAGGACGGGCGCCAGTCGGGCCACTCGGGCGGCAGCAGCCAGGCTTCGAGGTGGGAGCGAACGACGGACTCCTTCGCGCCCGCGGTCAAGGTCAGCGCCAGCACCTGCTCCGGCTCCCAGCGGGCGTTGCGCGGCAAGGTCAGCTCGACGTCGGCCACGCGCAGGTAGGAGAACATCCCGGGGACGGCCACCTCGGAGCCCAGCGGGACCGCGGTCCCGGGGCCGCCGCGCGCGGCCGTCAGCCCGGCCGGCACCGTCAGCGTCATCGCGGACTCCTTGGCGGCGATGGGCACCACGGCGGAATGGACGAACGCCGTGGCGCGCAGGTCGTCGTATTGGACGGTGAACGGGAACGGGCGGGCCGGTCCCCCGAACCAGGTCCCCTGCGGGCGCGGCGCGGTGACGACGATGAGGCGTTCGAGCTCCTTGGGGTCGACCGGGTGGCTGAACGACAGCGTCCACACGGCCTTCTTGACGCGGGGGTCCTTGGGGTCCTGGTGGAACTCGGCGGCGGAGACGGAGGCGGCGAAGGGGGCGGTCCGGAACGTGAGCGAGCGCCGCGCGAGGCGCAGGTGCTCCGGCACGAGCGCGCGGTCGAGGCGCACCTCGTACTCGCGCCCGACGGCCCAGTCCTCGAGGGGGGTGAAGGAGAGGCGGGTGTCCGAGTCCCAGCGCCACTCGCCGGCGACGCGCGGCTCGAGCGCGACGCCGGCGGTGACCGGACGCCCCGTCTGCGACAGGCGGGAGGCCGAGCGCGAGAAGGTGAGCACGAGCGGTTCGGGGGTCCAGGGCAGGCGCAGCGGGGTGAGAGCCGGGGCCTCGGCCGAGACCTCGACCTCGAGCGTGCTCCCGACGGCTCCCGGGCGGAGGACCGTGGCCAGGCCGGCGACGGCGGCTCCCGCCGCGAGGACCCCGGCGCCGACGCGGACCTCGCGGGGGACGGAGGCCCAGCGCTCCCGTCCCGCGGACCAGGCGCCGGCCGCCCGGGCGGCGGCGGACTCCTTGAGGCGCGGCCACCAACCGGGGGGCGGGGCCTCCTCCTCTCGCGTCGTCCCGCCCTCGTCGCGCCCGTTGTCGTCCATGGTCCCCTACCCAAGACGACGGCCGGGGGCGGTTTATTTCAATAAGATAGGGGTATGCCCTCCGTCCGCGTCATCGGCGTCCTGCGCTCGCCCTTCCGGGAGAAGTTCGGCACGCCCCGCCAGGGGAACCTAGCCCCGGGGGCATTCGCGACGCTCAAGGTCGTAGACGAGTACACCCCGGAGCAGTCGCTCCAAGGCCTTGAGGGGTTCAGCCACGTGTGGCTGTTGTCTTCGTTCCACCTCAACACCAACAAGAAGTTCCTGCCCAAGGTGCACCCGCCGCGCCTTAAGGGCCGCACGGTGGGGCTCTTCGCCTCCCGCTCGCCGCACCGGCCGAGCCCGGTGGGGCTGACGTTGGCGCGCCTCGTGAAGGTGGAGGGGGACACCCTGCATCTGGCCGGGGTGGACCTCATCGACGGGACCCCTATCTTGGACGTGAAGCCCTACATCCCCGACAGCGACGCCGCGCCCGCGGCGAGCGCGGGTTGGACGGCGGAGGCTCCGTTTCCGGCCCTCAAGGTGGCTTTCAGCGTCCAGGCAAAGGCCGACGTCGCGGCGGCCGAGGCGCGCTTAGGCCTGGAAGGGCTGACGGGCCTGTTGGGGGACATCCTGCGGCACGATTTGCGCAACCCGCGCGACCGCGCGCAGACCAAGGACGGCCTGGAGCTGGGATTCTTCCTGCACGACTTCGAGGCGCGGTTCGTGGTGCGGGGCGGGACCGTGACGCTCGTGAGGCTGGCGACCGGCGGGCAGATGCACAAGAAGGAACGGCGCACGCCGCCGGCGAAGGGCGGGTAATTTACGCGCCTCGGGCGCGTGGGTTCGAGGATTCCCAACGGCGGGAATCCTCGAACCTCCCCTCAATGAACGGCGAAGCGGGAGTGCGGGACGGATTCATCCACAGGGTAAGTGGTCGAAATTCGAGAAATTTCACTCGAAATAATCGACAGAATTTACCGCCATTTTGGCGGTAAATCCGCCTGAAATTTTAAGAAGAATTTTCCTCGAATCTGCCCGTTTGGTTGTGGATGGATCTCGCTGTTCAGGTGGAACAACGGACTCTATCAACGCCTTGGATGGGACCGTCCTGAATTCAGGATTATCGTCGTTCACGGAGAGGAGGTTCGAGAATCGCGGCCGTCTGCGATTCTCGAACCCACGCGCCCGAGGCGCGTAAATTTCTCCGTTGTTCCTAAATCAGCCCGGCACCTTGCCGCGTTCGAGCGTCGTGCGCAGGTCCAGGTGCCACCCGTCCCCGTCGAGGCGCCAGTAGAGCATCGCCTCCGGGTCCTTCGTCACCTTCTGGTTGAGGATCTCCACCGTCGAGGTCACTTTCACCTTCGCACGCTTGCCGGTCGAGTCGAGCTCCACGTAGTCGACGCGCACCTCGCGGACGTCCAGGTTCTCCGGCGGGATGAGGAAGAAGTCCTCGAGCATCTTGGGGATGTCGGGGCGCTCCTTGAGGTCTTGGGCGGAGTGGAAGGCGGCCGCCTCCTTGAACTCCTTGAACTTCAGGCACTCCATAAAGCGGCGGCTCTTGGCGGTCAGCTCCGCCTTCGGCCCGCCCAGGCCCGGCACGTAGCCGTTCATCACCGCGACCCCGAAGCCGCCGCCGGCGGCCAGGAGGACGAGGATGGCGAGGAGTTTCTTCATGTGTCGTCGAGCCTGAGCTTGAGCGCCGCGGCCGCGAGGAAGGCCGCCGCCCAGGCTCCCAGCGCGGCCCAGGCCGCGAGCTGGTCGAGCCATTTTATGTCATTGGGGGCGTTCTCCAGGGCCTCGTAGCACCACTTGGTCAAAGTCAGGCGGTGGATGGCCTTGGGCACCGGACGGTCCACCGCCTCCTGGAGGAGCAGCTTCGAGAACACGACCTGCGGGATGAGCAAGATGGGCACGATGACGACGGCGCCCTGGGGGCTCTTGGCGAAGGCCGAGATCAAGAGCCCCAAAGCCGACGCGGCGGCGGCGGTGAAAGTCAGCGCCAGAAATTCGAGGACCTTGGGGACCGCGCCCTGGGGCAGGTGCATCAGCGCCCCGGCCGCCGCGAGGAGCAAGGCGGCCTGCAGGGCGCCGAGCGTGCCGAGCACCGCGGCCTTCGCGAGCAGGTAGGCGCGGATGTCCAGATCGAACATCCGCTCCCGGTCGAAGACCGCGCGCTCCTGCACGATGGCCGTGCAGGCGTTCATGCAGCCCATCCAGACGGCGGCCACGGCCATCACGAAGTGCGCCGCCGCCGTGGGGGCGGCGTCCCGCCAGGCCAGGCCGATGCAGGCGCCGATGGCCGGAGCCTGGGCGGCCAAGAGCAGCACCGTGCCCGGGGAGCCCAGATGGACGGCCAAGGTGCGGTCCGCGAGGACGTCGAGCTGGCGGCGGAAGTCCGGACGCGCCATCAGACGGTCCCCCGCAGGATGCGGAACACGTCCGCCGCGTGCGCCGCGCCGAAGTGGGCCAGCATCTGCGCCTCGGTGCCGTTGAAGACGACGCGCCCCTTCGCCATCAAGACCAGCTGGTCAAGCTGGTCGAGGTATTCCATCGAGTGCGTCGTCATCACGACGGTGCGGCCGGAGGCGGCGAGGTTCTTGAGGAGCTTGAGCAGGTCCCCTTCGGTGCCGGGGTCGAGGCCGGAGGAGGGCTCGTCGAGCACGAGGACGTCGGGGTCGGCCACCAGCTCCACGCCGATGTTGACGCGCTTGCGCTGGCCGCCCGAGAGGCGCTTGATGCGCAGGTCGAGGCGCTCGTCGAGGCCGAGGAGCTTCGCCACCGAGCTCACGCGCCGCGCGAGGACGTCTTCGGGCGTGGCCGCGTCGAGGCGCAGGCGGGCGGAGAAGGTCAGCGCCTGGCGCGCGGTCAGCGCGGTGTGGACGACGTCGTCCTGGGGCACGTACCCGATGCGGGCGCGCCACTGCCGGCGCTGGGGCCAGAGGTCGGCGCCGTCCAGGGTGACGGCGCCGGCGGAGGCTTTGGCGAGCGTCGTCAGGCAGCGCAGGACGGTGGTCTTGCCGCAGCCGGAGGGTCCGATGAGCGCCGACAGCGTCCCGGCGCGGAAGCCCAGGTCGACGCCTTCGATGATGGGGGTGCGTCCGGCGCGCCAGGCGACCGAGTCCAGGCGCAGGAGGGGGGCGGGCATCCGAACGTAGTATACGGCGGCGGTATGCTTTAATCGAGGGGTCGGACCACCGGAGGTGTCCCCATGGCCGTCGCCGTCGAAAACAAGCTCAGCGCCGCCGACTACTTCTCGGCCAAGCTCTCCTACGAGATCACGCCCTGGACGCTCAACCTCAAGCTCCCCGAAGGCAAGCACGTCGTCTTGGACGTCCGCGACAGGGAGAAGTGGGAGCTCGAGCGCGTGCCGGGCTCGCTCAACATCCCCTTAAAGGACCTCTCCGCCCGCCTGGGCGAGCTCCCCAAGGACAAGACCATCGTCCCTTATTGCTCGAACATGATTTGCGGGCTGGCCGTCCGCGCCGCCCTGCAGCTGGCCGAGAAGGGCTACTCCGTGCAGATGATGTTCGGCGGGCTCGAGGCCTGGAAGAAGAACCACCCGGTCGAAGGCAAGAAATAACGCCGCGGAGCGACACTTCTCCGCGCCGGGCGGCGTCCAAGGTTGGCTGAGGATGAGACTCTCCCTATCCCTGATCTTGGCCGCCGCCCCCGCTTTCGCGGCCTCTCCCGACGCGCCCATCCGGACGCTGGGGGAGGCCTACGCGGCCGCGCTGGCGGCCAGCGAGCAGGTGGCCGTCAGCGAGCAGGCCATCCGCCGCGCCGAGGCTTTATATAAGGAAGCCCTGGGCTCCTCTTTGCCCGAGCTGTCCTACCGGTCCCAGACCTCCGTCCAAGACGGGACCCGCGGCCGCGCCGAGACCGACGGCGCGCTGCGGCTCAGCCATGCGGGCTTGAACGGCTACCGCGAGTTGGCGGCGGTGCGCGCCGCGAAGGCCGACGCGGGCGCGGAGCGCTTCCGGCGCCGGCGCGCCGAGCAGCTGCTCTTAAGCGACCTTGCGGGCGCCTACTACGGCCTGCTCCAGGCCCGCGAGGACGCGACCAACATCGCGGAGCTCCAGAAGCTGGCCGAGCTGCGGCTCAAGGAGCTTCAGGAGCGCGTGCGCGTGGGCCGCAGCCGCGAGGCCGACGCCATAGCTCAGGAGTTCCAGGCCTCCTCGCTCAAGGCGCAGTTCGAGGAGTCGAGCCGGCTGGCCGGCGCCCGCGCGGACCTGCTGGCCTACCTGACGCGCAGCTCCGTCGTCGAGGCCGCGGCCCCCGCGAGCTCGGCTCCGGCCGCGGACCTGGGGCTGCCCCACTACCTCGCCCGCGTCGAGGACCGCCCGGACGTCGGCGCCGCCCGGCTGTCCGCCGAGTCGGCCGGGCAGTCGGTGAAGGCCGCGCAGGGGGACCGCCTGCCCGAACTCGCGCTGGGGCTCAACCGCTACACGAACCGCCCGGTCGTCCGCGAGCGGGTCAAATGGGACGCGGGTCTGACCCTCTCCTTCCCGCTTTTTAGCTGGGGGGCGGGGCGGGCCGCGGTGGAGCAGGCCCGCACCTCGGCCGAGACCGGGACGCTGGACTTAAGCGCCGCCCGCCGCCAGGCCGAGCTCGAGGTGCGCAACGCCTACCGGGACCTGGCTTCGGCGCGCCGCCAGCTCGAGGTGCGCCGCCACGCGGTGGAGCTCGCCGAGCGGGACTACGCCCTGCAGCGCCGCGACGAGGCGCGCGGGCTCGTCACGAGCCTCGAAATACTCGAGTCCCTGAACCGCCTGAGCGCCGCCCGCCTGGCCCGCAGCGCGGCCGACCTGACCGCGCGGCTGGCGGCGGTCAGCCTCGAGCTCGCGGCCGGGGCCCGGCCCGAGGCCCTGGACCTCAAATGACCCTCTCGGATCTGGCCATCAAGAAGCCCGTCTTCGCCTGGATGCTGATGGCGGCCCTGCTCCTCTTCGGCGCCGTCTCCTTCAAGCGCCTGGGCGTCTCGCAGAACCCCGACGTGGACTCCCCGGTGGTCAACATCCGGCTGACCTGGGAGGGCGCGGCGCCGGAGATCATGGAAAACGAGGTCATCGACCCCGTGGAAGAGGCGCTGATGACGGTGGCGGGCATCGAGAAGGTGCGCTCGACCTCGCGCTTCGGCTCGGGCACCGTCACGGCGGAGTTCGACCTCTCCAAGGACATCGACGTGGCCGTGCAGGAGGTCCAGACCAAGCTCGCGCAGGCGCAGCGGAACCTCCCCAAGGACATGGACCCGCCGGTCGTCCAAAAGGTCAACCCCGAGGACCAGCCCATCCTGTGGGTCGGCGTGTCCGGGACGAAGCCCTACCGGGAGCTCAGCGCCTACACGCGCGACCATCTGCTCGACCGCTTCCAGACCGTCCCGGGGGCCGGCGAGGTGTCTTTGGGCGGCTTCGTCGAGCCGAACCTCCGCGTCTGGCTCAAGCCCTCCGCGATGCGCGACTTGCAGATGACGGTCGACGACGTGGTCGCCGCCATCCAGTCCCAGCACTCGGAGCTGCCGGGGGGAGTCCTGCAGTCCTTGTCCGAAGAGACGAGCGTCCGCGTGATGGGCGAGGCGGCCTCGGTCGAGGAGTTCGGGAACATCACCATCCCCTCCCGGGTCGGCCAGGGCATCCTGTGGCGCACCATCCGCATCAAGGAGATCGCCGACATCGAGGAGGGCCTGGCCGACGTCCGGCGCATCTCGCGCGTCAACGGTGAGACCTCCATCGGCTTAGGGATCCGCAAGCAGCGCGGGGCCAACGCGGTCGCGGTGGCCCAGGCGGTCAAGAAACGCCTCGCGGAGGTCAACGCCGAAGCCCCCGAGGGGGTCAAGGTCGGCGTGATGTTCGACACGACCAGGTTCATCGAGGACAACATCCACGAGCTCCTGTTCACTTTGGGGCTCGCCGTCGCGCTGACCGCGCTCGTGTGTTGGCTCTTTTTGGGCTCGTGGAGCTCGACCTTGAACGTCGTCCTGGCCATCCCGACCGCGCTCGGCGGGACCGTCTGCGTGATGTACTTCTGCGGCTTCACGCTGAACACCATAACGCTGATGGCCATCTCGCTCGTGATCGGCATCGTCGTCGACGACGCCATCGTCGTCTTGGAGAACATCGCCCGCCACCGCGAGGAGGGGAAGTCGCTCGTGGGCGCGGCCGTGCACGGCGCCCGCGAGATCATGTTCTCGGTCATCGTCATCTCGAGCGCGGTCATCGCCATCTTCCTGCCGGTGGCCTTCATGAAGGGCATCACCGGCAAGTTCTTCTTCGAGTTCGGCGTCACCATCTCGGTCGCGGTCGCCTTCAGCCTGCTCGAGGCCGTCACCTTGGCCCCCATGCGCTGCAGCCAGTTCCTCGAGGTGGGCCATTCCTCGGGCGTCGGAAAGGTGATGGACGGCGTCACGAAGCGCCTCGTGGCCTTCTATCGCCGCACGCTGGGCTGGGCCTTGGCGCACCGCTGGACCGTCCTCATCGCGACGGCCCTGCTGTTCGCCGGCTCGCTGCGCCTGGCGGGCGGGCTCCGGCGCGAGATGACCCCGGCGCAGGACACCGGCACCTTCATCGTGCGCTTCCAGACCCCCGCCGGGAGCTCGCTGGCCGCCACCGACGAGGCCTTCAAGAGGATCGAGGCCTATATGGCGGGCCGCCCCGAGATCCTCCGCTACTTCGGGAACGTCGGCGGGATGGGGGGCGGCGAGGTCAACAGCGGAAACATCAACGTCACGATGAAGCCTCCGGCGGAGCGCCCGCTCTCGAAGAAGACCAAGAAGCCCGTGACCCAGCAGGAGCTGATGTCGGCGCTGCGCAAAGACCTCAAGGCCATCCCGGGCCTCTACCGGGTATCCTTGCAGGACCGCTCCCAGTCCATCGGCGGGGGCGGCGGGCGGGGCTACCCCATCGAGCTGGCCCTCCAGGGGCCGGACTGGGCTACTCTCGGCGAGAAGGCCGAGGCCCTGCGCGACAAGCTCCAAGACAGCGGCCTGGCCGTCGACGTGGACACGAGCTACGTGCTCGGCGTCCCCGAGGTCCGCATCGTGCCCGACCGCGAGAAGGCGGCGGCGCGCGGCGTCACCGTGGCGGCCATCGCGCGCACCATCAACTCGACCGTGGGCGGCATCCGCGCGGGGCGCTACACGAAGGGCGGGCGCCGCTACGACATCCGCGTGAGCCTGCGCGACAAGAACCGCTCCGAGGCCGCCGACATCTCGAAGTTGTGGGTGCGCAACGTCCGCGGGGAGCTGGTGGCCCTCTCCGAGGTGACCGCCATCCTCTCAAAGCCCACGATGCTCTCGGTGCAGCGCGAGGACCGGCAACGCTCGGTGACGGTGTTCGGCAACGTCGCCCCGGGCAAGTCGCAGGCCGACGCCATCGCCGAGGCCCAGCGCATCGCCCAGTCCATCCTGCCCGACGGCTACCACCTCGCGACCTCCGGCAACTCCTCGCAGTTCCAGGACGCCTTCGCCGAGCTGAAGCTGGCCCTGCTGTTGGGCATCGCGGTCGCGTATATGATCCTCGCGGCCCAGTTCAACAGCTTCCTGCACCCCTTCGTCATTTTGCTGGCCCTGCCCTTCAGCCTGTCGGGGGCGCTGGCGGGGTTGTGGGGCCTCGACCACTCGCTCAACATGATGAGCCTCATCGGCATCCTGCTCCTCATGGGCATCGTCAAAAAGAACTCCATCTTGCTCGTCGAGTTCACGAACCACAAGCGCGCGGAGGGCCTGGAGCCGGACGCGGCGCTCCTGACGGCCTGCCCGCTGCGCCTGCGGCCCATCTTGATGACCTCCCTTGCCATCGTCGCCGGCGCGGCCCCGGCGGCGCTCACCTTCGGCCCGGGCTCCGAGCTGCGCGCGCCGATGAGCGTCGCGGTCATCGGCGGGACCTTGGTCTCGACCTTGCTGACCCTCTACGTCGTGCCCTGCGCGTACAGCCTGCTGACCCGCCTCGAGTCGCACCGCCACGCGGGGCGCCTTAAAGAGGTCGAGGAGGAGCTTGGACGATGAGCCTCGCGAAGAAGGACTGCGTCCCCTGCAAGGGCGGCGTCCCGCCGATGACTCCGGCGGAAATCTCGGCGCTCCTGCCCCAGCTCGACGGCTGGAGCGTGAACGCCGCGGGGCACCTCGAGAAGACCTACCCCTACGAGGGCTTCCGCCGGGGCCTCGAGTTCGTCAAGAAGGTCGGCGAGATGTGCGAGGCCCAGGGGCACCACGGGGACATCCATCTGGCGTGGGGGAAGACGACCCTCGAGGTGTGGACGCACAAGATCAACGGCCTCGTCGAGGCGGACTTCATCTGGGCCGCCAAGGCCGACGAGCTCTGGAAGGGCTAGTCCCCTGGCGGAGCGGCGGTTCCGGGGCTAAAGTAGGGGCTGGACCCGGAGGCCGCATGAAGCTCGAAGCCCTCTTAGCCCTTCTGTTGGCCGCCGTGCCGGCCGCCGCCCAGACGGAGCCGCAGCAGCAGGCGCTCGCGCAGCTCAAGCGAGTCCAAGGGACCGTGGACGGCGAGATCGCGGCGCTCGACGGGACGGTGGTCAAGGACATCGTCTACGCCGGCGACGGCCGCCTGACCCTCGTGCTCAAGCAGGGCGACGCGCTCATCAAGTCGCTCGGGGCCATGCTCAAGAACGCCAAGGGTCTCGCCGGCAAGGCGCCGAACCCGGCGCCGTTCAATCAAATCTGCCAGTCGCTCGTCGGCGCGGTGTGCGCCGCCGAGCCCGCCGCGGGGGCCGAAGGGCTCCTCACCTCGCTTAAGACCGAGGACGCGCGCCTGCGGGACGCCTTAAAGCGCCTCAAGGCCGAGCGCAAGGGGAAGTCCCGCTCCGCCTCCGACGCCTGCGACGCGTCCCAGCAGGCCGACTCCGCGACGCGGCTGGCGGCCCGCGCGTCCACGCGCCTGGCGATGACGGCCTTCGCGCTCAACCAGGAGCTCGCCGAGGGCGAGCTCGACAAGGCGCTCGACCAGGCGGCGGCCCAGAACGTCGGGAAGGGTAAGGAGGCCGCCAAGGTCAAGGCGCTCGTCCGCAAGTCCCAGTCGGGCGCCAAGACCCGGCACAAGGCCTTCCTCAAGGCCCTGACCGGCAAGGAGAAGGCCAACAAGGACGACATGGCCAGGCTCACCGAGGCGCGCGACCGGGCGAGCCAATCGGTGTCGGTGTTCTCCGGCGTGGCCCAGGGGATGAAGCAGTTCACGGCGGCGGGCGGCGAGAACGCCGACGGGGCCGGGGCCGCGGGGCTCTCCCTGCAGGTCTCCCTCGAGACCGAGGACGTCCGGCGCCTGGTCGACGACATCGACGCGATGGCTAAAGCCAAGAAGACCTTCCTGATCTCGGGCTCCTCGGACCCGAAGGCGCCGGACAGCCGCGGGGTGTTCCCGGCCCTGCGCAGCGCCGAAGGAGCCATCGAGCGCGCCTGCGGCATCCGCAAAGGCGTCGCCGAGGCGATCAAGTCGCTGTCGCCGCAGCCCTAGAACGCCTCGGTTGGGCGCCTGCCGGCCCGGGCCTCCCCCCGGGGATTGAGTTATTTAAAGTTGTAGTTTATAATACTCATATGCCGCTGACCCCCCGCCGTTTGGAGCCGACGCTGCGCCGCGCGGCGCGGGCTTTCCCCGCCGTCATCGTCACCGGGCCGCGCCGCTCCGGGAAGACGACGCTCCTGCGGCGCGTGTTCCCCCGGGCGTCGTACGCGCTGCTCGAAGACCCGGACGTCGTGGCCCGCGTGCGCGCGGACCCGCGGGCTTTCCTCGACGCGCTGCGCCCGCCGGCCATCCTCGACGAGATCCAGAACGCCCCCGAACTGCTCAATTACATCCGCGCGCGCGTCGACTACGCTCCCTCGCGCAAGGGCGCCTGGCTCCTGACCGGCTCCCAGGAAGCCCCGTTGATGCGCGGCGTCACGGAGTCGATGGCCGGCCGGGCCGCCATCCTCCAGCTTTGGCCTTTCTCGCTCCAGGAAGACCCCCGCGTTTCCTGGTTCAAGGGGGGGTTCCCCGAAGCCCTCGCGAGGCCGCGCGGAGCCGCGCTCTGGTTCCAGTCGTACATCCAGACCTACCTCGAGCGCGACGTGCGCGGCCTGACGGCGGTCCGGGACCTCTCTACGTTCCGTCGATTCCTGTCGCTTTTGGCCGGCCGCAGCGGGCAAGTGCTCAACAAGACGGACATCGCGGCGCCGCTGGGGGTGTCGGTTCCTACGGTGGGGCAATGGCTGAGCATCCTGGAGGTCACCGCCCAGGTCCTCGTCGTCCCGCCTTACTTCGAGAACTTCGGCAAACGTCTCATCAAATCGCCCAAGGTCTATTTCTCCGACCCCGGGCTCTTGTGCCATCTCTTGGGAATCGAATCCCCGGCGGCCTTGGCGCGCTCCCCGTTCGCCGGCGCCGTCTTCGAGGGATTCGTCGCCTCCGAGCTCGCCAAGGCCCAACTCAACCGAGGGCGGCGCCGAGAGCTCTACTTCTTCAGGGACGAACAGGGGCTGGAGGTCGATTTCGTCGTGCCAGCCGGCCCGGCCCGGCTGCTCCTGCTCGAAGCCAAGGCGACCCGCACGCTGCGCCCCGAGATGGGCGCCCCGCTCGAACGCCTGGCGCGGGCCGTTCGCCGCTATAAGACGGACGCGGTCGTCGTTGGCCTCGCCTCGCGCGAAGAGACCTTCTCCGCCCTGCGCCCCGGGGTCCGCGCCGCGTCCCTTGAAGACCTTCCCGGGCTGCTCCCGTAAGGCGCGCCCGCCCGCCTCGGACGTCAGTTCCCGATGGTGTTAACGCCCGGCGAGCGGTCCACGTCGTGGGCCTTGTTGGCTTCGATCTGGATGCGGTTTACGTCGATGGGGACCGAGAGGATGTCGCCGGCGGGGGCGGCCGCGCCGATGCGGGCCTGGCCCGAAGGCCCGGGGCCGCTCTGCACCGCGCTGACCACCTTGCCGGGGCCCACGTCGGGGATCTTCTCCTGCTTGACGGGCCCTTCCACGGGCCCTTTCTTGTTCTTGGGGACCTCGGGCGGCGCGCCGGGCGGGTCGTCGTTCTGGGCGCCGACCGCGACGCCCTCCCCGATGGCGGGGACCGAAGGAAGCTGGTTGGCGTAGCGGCCGGCCCGCTCGGCGGCGCTCGTGGCGAAGCGGCGCTTGGTCATGCTTTCGGGGGCGATGCCGGCGCCGTTGCCGGGGAGCTGCGAAGCGGTGTCTCCGCCTCCTTGGGCGCTCGAGGACTGCTGCGACTTGTTCGTCCCCTTGAACCACTGCTCCGCCTGGGGCCCGTCGCGTTTCTGCAGGAGCCAGGCCTTGGGTTTGAACCAGGGGCGGTCGCCGCCCGCGGCGCCCGCTTCGGAGTCTTGCGACGCCGCCGTCTGCGACGGCGTCTGCGGGGGACGGCGGCCGAAGTTGAGGAAGGAGGAGAGGGGCATGGCCTTGGCGCCCTGAGAGCCGTCGAACGACGCGCCCGAGGGCGGGCCGCCGCTCTCTTCGGCCGCGTAGGCCGGTCCCGACTCGCCGAGGATGTTCGTCGGCGCGGGGGAGGGGCCGAGCCCGTCGGGGTTGAGCGCGGCGTGGTCCGGGGGAGGGGGACCGCCGGGCACGTAGTCCGTGACCGGCTCGGGTTTCGCTGGACCCGTGTCGCGCGCGATGACGATGACCGCGGCGGCGACGAGGGCCAGGCTCAGGCCCGCGGCGACGACCATGCCGGCGACGACCTGGGAGGGGCTGAGGCCGGTCGCGCGGCTGAAGCCGTCGATGAGGGACTTAAACCCGTGGGCGACGGGGCCGTAGCGGCCCTTGGCCGGGTCGGCCGGGAACTCGAAGCGGGGACCTTCCCCCATGTTCCGAGTATAGGCCTAACCCTCCCGGGCTTCCAGGGGGGTTAGACGCCGAGCTTCGCGGCCGCCAGCTTCGTGCCTTCCAAGCGGGCTTTGATCTTCGCGTAGGCGGTGTCTTGCGAGGTCGACGCGTCGTCGCCGAAGGGCGAGAAGCCGCAGTCGTCGGTGGTGCCCAGGCGTTCGGGGCCGAGGGCGGCCGCGGCGGCGAGGACCTGGTCGCGGACCTCCTCGGCGGTCTCGATGCGCTTGGCGATGGGGTCGGTGACTCCCACGAAGGCGCGCCGGCCCTTGCCGAGGTGCTCGGCGACGAGCTTGAGCAAGATCGGAAGAGC
>SCTT01000513.1 GCA_004322435.1 bacterium | reverse complement strand
GCTCGCCCGTGCGCGCGCCCCAGCGCGAAGCGACCTCGAGGGTCTTGTCCTTGGAGCCCGAGTCGAGGAGCACGCACTCGAACTCCGCGCCGAGCGCGGCGCGCAGGGGCGCTAGGCTCTCGAGCAGGAGCGGCAGGTCCCGCTCCTCGTCGCGCGCGATGACGCAGACGCTCAGCTTCATGCCCGGGCCTTCGCGTAGGCGGCGAGGACGGCGTTGCCGGTCGCCTCGAGGCTAAAGCGCGTCAGGTCCGGGGCGGACGCCCCCCCGGGCTCGCGCAGCGCGGCCAGCAGAGCGGCGGCCAAAGCGGCCGGGTCGCGCGGCGGGACGAGGCGGGCGGGAGTGCCCTTCGTGACCTCGGGGATGCCGCCGGCCGTCGTGGCGACCACGGGGACGCGGCAGGCCATCGCCTCGAGCAGCACCGAGCCCATCCCCTCGCCCCAGGAGGGCTGGCAGTACACGTCGAGGCTTTGGAGCCAGGGCCGCGGGTCGTCCTGGCGGCCCGGGAAGCGCACGGCCTGGGCGACTCCCAGCTCGCGGGCCAAAGCTTCCAGGTCCGCGCGCAGCGGCCCGTCTCCGACGACCAAGAACCGCGCCCGCGGCTCTGAGGCGAGCACGGCCGGCATGGCGCGCAAAAGGTTGGCCTGGTCCTTGTGGCCGACCATCGCGGCCAGGTTGCCGACCCACAGCGCCCCCGGGTCGAGCTCCGTCTGGGCGCCGAGGCGGCGGCGCAGGGCGTCGCGGTCGGGGGCGGGTCCCCAGGGCACGTCCAGGCCGGCGAGCTTCGCCTCCGCAGGGCCCAGCGGCAAAGCGTCCGGCACGACGTCCACGCGCGAAGGGTCCACGCCGTCTTTGGCGAGGACCCCCTTGATGAACTCGGAGACGGCCACCACGCGGGAGGCGGCGCCGTATTTAAGGCGCGCGCTCACGGGATTGGCGAGGCGGAAGTCGACGCGCCGATGCGCGACCCAGGGCGGGCCGCCGAGGCGCGCGGCCAGCGCCGCCGTGCCCGCCGCGTGCGCGGTGTGGGCGTGGAGGACCGGGTTCTCGGCCCGCCCGGCCTCCCGCGCCAGGCGCCAGGCGGTGACGGGGTCCAGCTCGCCGCAGAAAGGCAAAGTCCTCACGTCGAGCCCCAGGCGGCGCGCCTCGCCTTCCAAGGGCGCGCCGGCGCGGCAGACGACCACCGAGCCGTGGCCCTGCGCGCGCAGCCAGGCCGCGAGGTAGAGGAGCTGGCGCTCCCCGCCCCGCAGGCCCCGCTCGCTATCGAGATGGAACGCCGTGTAGCGCATCGTGCAAGGTCTTCTCGGTCTCGTCGAGGAAACGGGCGGCGGTGAACAGGCTCTCGTAGCGGGCGCGCGCCGCGCGGCCCCAGCGCTCCCGCAAAAGCGGGTCGGAGCCCAGCTCCACGAGCGCGGCGGCCAGCGCCTCGGCGTCGTCCGGGCGCACCAGCCGCCCGGTGCGGCCGTCGTCGACGTACTCCGGCAGGCAGCCGACGCGCGTCGCGACCAAAGGCCGGGCGGCCGCCATCCACTCGACGGCGGCGCGGGACACCGCCTCGGAGCCCGTCGACGACACCACGCCCACGTGGCAGCGGCGCATGTAGTCGTCGGGGTCCGGGACGTGCCCCTCGAAAGTCACCCGGTCGCCGACGCCCAGGCGCGCCGCGCGCTCGACGAGCTCGAGCGAGGTCACGTTCTCGGGGCGGCCGACGACGGTGAGCCGGGCGTCCGGCAGGGCGCGGGCCGCGCGCGCGAAGGCGTCGAGCAGGACCGCGTGCCCCTTGACCGGGTCGAGGCGGGCGACGATGCCGAACACCGGCGAGCCGCCGGGGGGCGGCGTCGGGGCGCCCCGGTCCTCGAGCCCCTCGTAGACGACGGAGGCCGGGACGGGCAGGTCGGGGAACAGGGCCGCGAACTCGGCGCGGATGGCCTCGTTGGCGCAGACGAGCGCGCGGGTGCGGCCCCACAGGAGGCGCGCCCCGGGGCGGCGCTTGAGCGGGCGGGAGTCGCCGCGCACGCGCACGAGCGCCGTCTCCCCGCGGGCGCAGAGCGCGGCGCCCAGGACGTGGGCGGAGCCGGTGTGGGCCACGAGGACGTCGGCGCGGAAGTCGGCCAGCGCGCGGCGCAGGGTCGGCAGCTCGAGCCAGGGATGCCGGAAGCCGAACGTCTCAAGGCCCGCGCGGCGGGCCGCCTCGAGCGGAGGCGCCCCGGCCAACCCCCAGAACCCGCAGACGTGGCCGCGCTTCGCCAGGCCCTCGGCCGCGCGCAGGGCGTACTGCGTGAGCCCGCTGTCGTAGGGCTCGTCGGCGAGGTGGACGACCCTCATGCCGGCACCGCCTTGCGGGCCAACAGGTCCTGGGCGGCCCGGTGCGCCTGGTCGACCGTGATGAGCCGCATGCAGAGGAAGTGGCCTTCGGGGCACTCCTTGGCCCCGTGGAGGCCGCAGGGTCGGCAGCGCAGGTCGGCTTCGAGCACGCGGTGGCCCTCGCCGTAGGGGAAGAACCCCAGCTCGCGGGTCGTGGGCCCGAAGAGGGCCAGCACGGGCACCCCGTTCGCCGCGGCGACGTGCATGGGGCCGGAGTCGTTGGTGACGAGCAGGTCGAGGCGCGCGATGAGGGCCAACAGCTCCGGCAGGGTGGTCTTTCCGGTCCAGTCCAAGAGGGGGGCTCCGGCGCCCGCCGCGACGCCGGCCGAGAGCTCCTTGTCGCCGGGGCCGCCGATGAGGACCACGCGGACCCTGTCCTCGCGCGTCAGGCGGCCGGCCAGCGCCGCGAACCGCTCGGGCAGCCAGCGCTTGGTCGGCCAGATGGAGCCCGGGTGGATGCCCACGAGGCGTTCGCCTTCGGCGACGCCCGCGTCCGCCAGGCGCTTGGCGACCGCGGCGGCCGCGTCGCCCGGGGTGCCGCCGGCGAGGTACAGAGAGTCCTGCGGGCCGGCGCGCAGCAAGGGGGCTAGCGGCAAGAGCAGCGCCAGATTGCGCTCGGCCTCGGGGGCGCCCCAGGGGAACGGGACGGTCTCATGGAACAGGAAGGCGCCGGCGCTGGCGGCGAAGCCGATGCGGCGCGGGATGCCGGCGAGGCGGGCGATGAGGGCCGTGCGGAAACTCCGGTGGGCGACGAGCGCCAGGTCGAAGCGCCCGGCCTTGAGGACCTCGGCGGCGTGCCGCAGGCCCGCGAGCCCGCGCCCGGCCCCCTTCTTGTCGTCGAGGAGGACCTCGTCGACGCCGGGGCAGCCGCGGAACACGTCGGCCGTCTCGGGGCGGGTCATCACGCTCAGGCGCGCCTCGGGGAGGACTTCCTTCACGCGGCGCGCGAGCGGGACGGTCAGCAGGGCGTCGCCCAAGAAGGACGTCTGCATGATGAGGACGCGCTTGGCCTCGGCGGCGGCGCGCGGGGGCTGGGAGCCGCCGTAGTCGCCGAGCTGGAGGCCGCGGTGCACGATGGGCACCCCCCAGGCGGCGAGGGCCTCGAGGTAGCGCTCGAGCGTGTGCTTGGCCAAGGCGGGGGAGGCCCAGCGGAAGTAGACGTAGAGGCGCCGGGCCAGGGCCGCCTTCCGGTAGGCCGCGACGTTCGGCACCCCGCTCAGACGGCGCAGGAGGACCGTGCGGCCGGTGCCGTGGAGGTCCAAGAGATGGGTGAACCCGCGCTCGCGGATGGCGGACAGGGCGGCCAGGAAGCCCCGGTAGGTCAGGACTTCGTCGACTTGGGGGTTGCCGGCCAAGACCGCCGCGAACTGGGGTTTGACCAAGACCGTGATGCGGGCGTCCGGCCAGTGGGCCTTCAAGTTCCGGTAGACGGGGGCGGTCAGGACCACGTCGCCTAGGGAGGAAAGGCGCAGGACCAGGATGTTGGGGGACGGCACACGTTATTTTACTATTAAGGAAGCGGTTGGGGCCGTCAGCGGAGCAGGGGAATCACAACGAAGGAGTTTACGCGCTTCGGGCGCGTGGGTTCGAGAATTGCGCAACGACGCGCAATCCTCGAACCTCCCCTCAATGAACGGCGGAGGTTCGGGATTTTCGAAATCGGGGAATTGTCGGAAATTTGAATTCCAACTCAAGATCGGAAGAGCGTC
>SCTT01000512.1 GCA_004322435.1 bacterium | reverse complement strand
GGAGCCCGCCCCGGCCCCCGCCGCCGCCGAGCCGGCCCCCGAGCCGGCGCCCGCCGCCGCCGAGCCGCTGGTCGACGCCCTCGCCCCGATGAAGCCCCGCGCCGTCCGGCGCGGCGGCGCCCTCGCCTGGGGCGGAGCCTCCATCGAGAAGCTCCCCCCGGTCGGCGGCGAGTTCCGTCCGATGCGCTCCGCCGAGGCCGTCCTCTCGGCCGCGGGCAAGGCCCGCGCCGCCCGCCGCAACGGCCGCGCCTCGCTGCGCCGACTCTCGGCCCGCCAGCGCCTGAGCTCGTCGCACCTCCTCGCCGGCTCCTCCCGGCGGGCGATGGGCCAGCTCAAGCTCGCCTCCCATGTGTCGGCGGCCTCCGCCGCCGCCCCCAGCGTCGAGACTGCGCGTCAAGGCGCTTCGAACGCGTTCGACCAGACCAAGAGCGTCGGCGGCGAGGGGCTCGACCTGAATGCCGTGCCGAGCACGGGCCTGAGCGCCTCCGCGCCGGACCCGACGGCCTCCACCGGGGCGCCCGCGCTGCCCGAGGGCAAGAACGTGACGCCCTATCAGGACAAGGTGGACTCCGCGAAGAAGAAGAACTCGATGACCGTGGTGATGCTCATCCTCGGCGGAGTCCTGATCGCCGCCGGCATCGCGCTGGTCGCCTTCGCCGACAAGATCGCCGGATTCCTGGAAGTCGAGGCGGCGACCATCAAGGCGATCGGCTACGCCCTCATCGGCGCCGGCACCGCCCTCGTCCTCGCCGGGTTCCTGATGGCCAAGCAGGCCAAAGACGACGCGAAGGACGTGGCGGACAAGCACGGGCAGAAGGACCAGGGCGCCGTGATCGAGGATTGCGCGGACCAGAGCCTCGGCAAGGCCGACTGCGCGCCGAAGGCGGTCGAGCAGCCCGGCAACAGCGTCCACAAGGACGTCGAGGCCGAGGCGAAGGCCGGCTACACGTTGGGCGGGACGAAGTGAGGAGGAGGGAGACCATGACCAAGAACATCCAGACAATCATCCAGGCCGGGGCGATTCTGCTGACCGCCGGCTGGGCCGACGCCGGAGCGGGGCCGGCGGCCTGCGCCCTCTCGCCCTACGATACGGCGGTCGTGGCGCGGGAGGAGGCCCGCGCCGCGGCGTTCGAAGAAGGGCGGTACTATCCTCCCGGACAGGTCGCCCTGGCCCTGCGCTCCCTCCAAGCCGCCCGCCTCTACTACGACGCCGACGTCTGCGCCGCCCTCACGCGGGAGCGCTTCGACGCGGCCGAGCGGCGGGTCAGCGGCGCGCTCGACGCTTCGCTCGAGAAGGACGCCTTCGTCCTGGGCCCGGCCCTCGAGCGCTTCTCGGAGCGCTTCGAGCCCCTCGAACGCCGGGTCGCCGAAGCCGCCGGCGCCGGCTGGCCGGCGGGTTCGCGGGGGGCCCTCGGCACCGAGTACGCGGGCCTCTACCCCGCCCCGGACGACGACCTGCTGCGGACCACCTTCGGCCTCTGGCTGTCCCCCGAGGTCCGCCGACGCATGGACGGGCTCGCCGAAGCCTCCCCGGACGCTAGGTCCCGGTCCGCCGCCCGAGCCCTGGTCCGGCTGGCGCCCCGGGTCATCCTCCTGGAGCGCTCCCTGGGGCTCTTCAACCCCGGCCGGCCGGCGGACGGCGCGGACAGGCGCGTCCGCTCCGGAGCGGACGACGCCCTTTGGTCGGCCGAGGCCGCGCGCAGGGCGTTCCAAGAGTCCGAGATCCCGCCTCCGCCCCGGGTCCGGGTCGCCCCGCCCGAGCCCCCTTCCGCCCGCTGAGGGCGTCTGGAACGACCGCGGGATTCGGTGTATCCTCCCAGACGTGCGGACTCTGCGCGCGGCGCTTCGGGGTCTGGCGGCCGGCCTCCTCTGGGGGCCGGCCGCGGCCTGGGCCGGCATGGACGACCCCGGGCGCCAGGCCGCCATCCAGAGCTTCGGCGAGGTCATGGGCGTCGTCGACCGCGACCGCCTGAGCAAGGAGGAGCTCACCGAGCTGGCCCAGCAGTACGCCGCGCTGGGGTTCACCGAGGAGGAACTGCAGGCGGCGCCGCGCCTGACCCAGGAACGGATGGACTCGGTCGACAAGGGGCTGCCCGCCCTGCAGGCCTTGAACCGCGAGCTCGACCGCGCCGTCGAGGCCTCCGACATGGAGGCCTATGTGCGCCTCACCAAGGAGCGCGAGGCGCTGCGCATCTCGCTGTCCCGGGACCACAGCGCCTTGGTCGAGCTCCAGAAGACGCTGCGCTCCATCTGGAAGCGCTCGGAATACATCGCCGTCGCCGGCATTTTGACCCGCAAGCCCTCGGCCAAGGACTTCCTCGCGATGGAGCGCACGCAGGCCTTCCACGGGAAGGTCACCAAGTACTACGAGATGGTCCGCTCGGGGCTGGCCCAGGACGACGAGCTCCAGAAGCGGCGTCAGGCGCGCCTCGACGACGAGCACGCGCGCAAGCTCCAGCTCCTCTTCGGCGCGGCCGCGCTCCTCGTCCTCGTCCCGGCCGGGGTCTGGTTCCGGCGCCGCCGCCGGACGCTGCGGCTGCCCACGGACACGCTCCCCATCGACCCGGCCGACAACGGCCTGCTGGCCGGCGTCTACCGCGTGGACCGCCAGGTCGGCCAGGGCGCGATGGGGGTCGTCTACGAGGCCCTCGACGTCGCCTTGAACCGGCGGGTGGCCTTAAAGCGCGTGCGCGACGAGCTGCGCGCCAACCCCCGCGAGCTGCAGCTGCTCCTGGCCGAGGCGCAGACCGTCGCCGCGCTCAAGCACCCCTGCATCGTCGAGATCTTCAACATCGTCCAGGACCGCGGGGAGGTCTATCTGGCCTTCGAGTTCGTCGACGGAGCGACGCTGGCCGCCGTCCTCGCCGAGCGCAAGCGCCTGACTTTGGCGCAGACGGTCGGCGTCGCCGCCCAGGTCGCCTCCGCGGTGGATTTCGCCCACGCACATAAGGTCATCCACCGGGACTTGAAGCCCGCCAACGTCATGGTGGCCCGGGACGGGCGCGCGAAGGTGATGGACTTCGGCGTCGCGCACCAGGTGGCGGACTCCGCCGCGAAGCTGAGTTCGGCCCGCTCCTGGGGGACGCCGGCCTACATGGCCCCCGAGCAGGAGCTCGGCCAGGTCTCGAAGGCCGCCGACATCTTCGCCGTCGCCGCCTGCTGCTACGAGATGCTCACGGGGGCCCTGCCCTTCTCCGGCCCGGACTTCCTCGCCCAGAAGCAGCAGGGGCGCTTCACGCCCGCCCGCTCGCTCGCGCCGGAGCTGCCGGCGCACGTCGACGAGGCCTTGAAGCGCGGCCTGGCCGCCGCGCCGCAGGCGCGCTTCATCTCGGCCTCCGCGCTGGTGGCCGCGCTCAAGGGCGCGGCCCAGCTGCCGTCGGGCTAGGGCCCGCGCCCGGGACCAGGACGGTCCAGAGCCTCCCGGACCTTTTGGACGAGCGCGTCCGGGGCGAAGGGCTTGGGGAGAAGCTCTCCGTCGGGCCGCGGCCCCGCCCCGCCCGCGTCGCGCTCCGGGTAGCCCGACACGAAGAGGGTCTTGAGCCCCGGCCGAACGCGCGCCGCCTCCCGCGCCAGCTCGTAGCCTCCCATGACGGGCATGACCACGTCGGTCAGCAGGAGGTCGATGTGCTCGCCCGGGTCCTTGAGGGCGGCGAGCGCTTCGCTGCCATCCCGCGCGCTCACGACCCGGTACCCCCGCTCCCGCAGCACCCGCTGGTTCGCCCGCCGCAGCGAGTCGTCGTCTTCGACGAGGAGGATGCACTCGGCCCCGCCCTCGGCCAAGACTCCGGAGCTCTCGGGGGCGGCCGCCGCCCCCGCCTGCGCCTCGGGGAGGTCGATGTGGAACGTCGTGCCCGCCCCCGGCGCGCTCGTCACCGAGATCCCCCCGCCCGACTTCTTGACGATGCCGTAGACCGTCGCCAGGCCCAGCCCCG
>SCTT01000055.1 GCA_004322435.1 bacterium | reverse complement strand
CTGCTGGCGCAGGTGCGCTTCGGGCCGGGCTCGGAAGGAGCCCCCGGCCGCGTGCACGGAGGGGCCGTCCTGACCGTCCTCGACGAGGCGATGGGCGCCGCCTGCTGGGTGAAGGGCATGCCGGTGCTCACCGCGCGCCTCTCCTCGGCCTTCCGGCGGGGGGTGCCGCTCGACTCGGACCTCGTCGTGGAGACGGCCATCGTCCGCGAGACGCCGCGCATCATCTTCGTCACGGGACGCCTGGTGGACGGGAGGGGCGGGCTCTACGCGGAGGCGGAAGGGTCCTTCGCGCGCCTGAGGCCGGACCAGGTCAAGGCGACGTTCGGGGACCCGCCTAGTTTTTGAGGGCTTTCTCGAGGATGGACCGGAGTCGGGCGTAGTTCGTCTCGGGATCCGAACCGGAGACGTCAGGCTCCAGGACCCCCGTCGAGTTCCGGAAGCGCTCCAAGACCGGCATCGTCTGCTCACGGTAGACCTTCATCCGGTTCTTGAAGGTCTCAGGCGTGTCGTCGGCGCGGCCGCGGGACGAGATGCGCCGCATCAGCTCCTCGTGCGAGACCTCGAGGTGCACGACCGCGTCGACGCCGACGCCGGCCATCCACTCCTCCATCGCCAGAGCTTCGTTCAAGCGTCGCGGGAACCCGTCCAGGATATAGCCCTTCTCGGCGACGTCGGGGCGGGTCAGGCGCTCGCGCACGAGCCCCAGCACCAAGGCGCTGTCGACGAGCTCGCCGGTCTGCATCCGGGCGGCGACCTCGGGGTGGGCCACCGCGTAGGCGCGCAGCAGGTCGCCCACCGAGATGTGCACCGCCCCGTACTCGGCCGAGAGGCGCTTGCCGTAGGTCGTCTTGCCGGAGCCGGGCGGGCCCATCATGATGAGCTTGACGGTCTTGGGAGTCGTCGCGGCCGCCGCCGCCGGGCCGCCGCCGGGGCCAGGGCCGGGCGCCGCCGCGGCGCGGGCTTCCGGGACGGGGGCGGCGGGCAGGGACGGCGCAGACATTAGCGAGGCCTGCGGCAGGACGGGCTTGGGCAGAGCAAGCGCCTGGGACAGGGCCGGGGTGTGGAGCGCGGCCGGAGCGACGGGGACGACGAATGGGACCGGGGCGACGCGGACCTGGGGCGCCGCGATGCGTTGGGCGGAGGCGGGAAGGACCAGGCCTAGGGCTAGGGCGGCTAAACGCAGGAGGCCCATATAGAAGAAGGATGCCTCGCCGGAGGGGGCGGGGGGAGGGGCCTAGGACCTAGGGCGCCGTGGGCCGGATGGCGGGGTCGGGGAGTGTGAAGAAGAACGCCGCTCCGCGCTCGGGGGCGCCTTCGGCCCGAACCCGGCCGCCGAGCCGCGTGATGATGCGGTGGACGGAGGCCAGGCCGACCCCGGAGCCGGGGAAGGCGGCGTAGGTCACCTGGCGCTGGAACGGCTGGAACAGCCGGTGGGCCTGGCCGGGGTCGAAGCCGATGCCGTTGTCTTTGACGAAGAACTCGCGGCCGTCCGGCGTCTCCGACGCCCCGAACTCGACGCGCGCGTCGGGGCGCCCGCCGGTGAACTTCCAGGCGTTGCCGAGCAGGTTCTCGAGGACCTGGCGCACGAGCGTCGGGTCGCCTTGGGCGCTCAGGCCCGGCTGCACGACGGCCTCCACCGCCCGTTCCGGGGCGGCCAGGGCCAGCTCCGCCGTGACGGACTCCGCCAGGGCGCTGACGTCCACCGTCCGCGGCGAGAGCTCCGCGTAGCCGACGCGGGCGAAACGCAGCAGCGCGTCGATGAGGGCGGTCACGCGGCCGGCCGCCTCTTCGAGGCGCCGGACGCAGTCCTCGCCCGTCTCATCGAGGCGGCCGCGGGAGGTCTCGGCGAGCAGGCGGCTGAACTGCGACAGGTGGCGGACCGGCGCCTTGAGGTCGTGGGCGACCGTGAAGCTGAACGTCTCGAGGTTCCGGTTGGCGGCCTCGAGCGCGGCGTTGGCCTCGCGCAGGGCCTCCCGCCCGCGGCGCCTTTCGAGGGCCCGGGCGAGCAGGGCGCGCACGCGCGCCGAGAGCTCCTCGGGATGGAAGGGTTTGAGCAGGTACTCGTCGGCGCCGGCCTCCCAGCCCTTCATCATGGCCTCGCGATGGGTGAGGGCCGTCAGCAGGACCACGGGGGTCTCGGCGGTCCGCGGGTCGGCCTTGAGCGCGCGGCACAAAGAGAAGCCGTCGCGCCGGGGCATCATCACGTCGGCCAGGACCAGGTCCGGGTCCCAGGAGCGGGCGAGGCCCAGGGCCTCCTCGCCGTCCGCGGCGGTCCGGACCCGGCAGGACGCTCCCAGCACCCCCTGCGTATAGCGGGACAGCTCGAGGTTGTCCTCCGCGACGAGGACCTTGGGGCGCGCGTCCGCGGGGTCCTCCGGCGTGCGCGCCTCGTCGGCGGGGCCGTAGCGCGGCGGCAGCAGGCTGCGCGCCCCCGCCGGAGCGGCGGCGGCCGCGGCCGGCGCCGGGACGTCGACGGTGAACGCCGACCCCCGGCCTTCTTCGCTCTCGGCCGACACCGTGCCGCCCAGGAGCCCGGTGAACTCCTTGACGAGGGCCAGCCCGAGTCCGGCGCCCTCGAAGCGCCGGGTGGCCGCCGCCTCGAGCTGATGGAACCTCTGGAACAAAGACCCCAGCTGCGCGCGCGGGATGCCGACCCCCGTGTCGGCGACCCGCAGGCGCAGGCGGCCGCCGGAAAGCTCGAGCGCGGCTGAGACCGTCCCGCCCGGAAGCGTGAACTTGACGGCGTTCGAGAGGAGGTTGAAGAGGACCCGCTCGTAGAGGTAGCGGTCGAGCGCGACGGCGGACCCCGGCGGCGGCAGGCTCAGCGAGGCCTTGAGGCCCTTCTGGGCGGCCAGCGTGCGGAAGTCGTCGAAGACGCTCCGGGTCAGGGCCGCGACGTCGGTCGGCTCGGCCCGGACCTCCATCCGCCCGGCGTCGGTCTTCGCGAGGTCCAAGAGCCCGGTCACGAGCTGGAGCAGGCGCACCGCGTTGTTGTGCGCGGTCTCGAGCAGCCGGCGCTGGGCGGGCGGCGCGGCGGGCCGCCCGCCGAGGACGGATTCCAGGGGGGCGAGGATGAGGGTCAGGGGCGTGCGCAGCTCGTGGGAGACCTTGGCCAGGAACTCGTCTTTGACCCGGTGGGCCTCCCTCAGCCGCTCGTTGACGGCCTGAAGCTCTTGGGCCCGCTGGAAGATCTCCGCCTCCTGGCGCCCGCCGACCTGTTTGAGGCGGGTGAACTCGGTGACGTCCTCGACGCGGTGGATGATGTAGGCGATGCGCCCGTCCTCGCCCAGGACGGGAGAATTGACGGGGCTCCAGTAGCGCTCCTCGAAGCCGCCGCCTTCCGAGTCGGGGCGGCGGATGTCGTATTTCTGCACGGCCATCGCGTCCGCGGCCGAGGTCTTCAGCACGCGCCCGAGCGAGGCGCTCAGGTTCCCGACCCCGTCGGCCTTCGGGTCGTCGGGGTTGTCGGGAAAGACCTCGAAGAGGGGGCGGCCCAGGATCTCCTCGCGGACGGTCTTCGTGGCCTTGAGATACGCGTCGCTGACCGCGGCGATGCGCAGGGCCGGGGTCAGCACGAGATAGAGCCCGGGGACCGCCTCGAAGAGGGCTCGGAAGTCCGGCGGCGTCTCGTGCTCGCGGGGCGGGTCTTCACGGCCGGGCTCGGGGCCTGGGAAGCGTGCCACACGATAGCGTAGAAGGCCGACGACAGCCGAGCAACCGTCCGTATGTCACCGCATGTTGCCGGGCGGCGCAAATCCTATAATGGGGCGTCGGCGCCGAACCGGGGGAACGCGTGGAAGAGACGACCGAGGATTTCTCGAAGATGCTGGGGGAGTCCCTGGCCGCCGCGGAGAAGACCTATTCTCCCGGGGACCGGGTGCGCGCGGCCCTGTTGACCGTGGGGCAGGACGACTCCTTCGTGGCCCTGGGCCCCGGCCAGGAAGGCGTCGTCGCCACCGCCGACCTGCGGGACGCCGACGGGACCTGCACGGCCAAGGCGGGGGACTCCCTCGACCTGTTCGTCACCTCCGTGCGCCCCGGCGAGGTGCGCCTCTCGACGAACCCCACCGACAAGAACGTCGCCGAGGACCTCAAGGAAGCCTTCGAGCTCCAACGGCCCGTCTCGGCGCGGGTCGCCGAGCTCTGCAAGGGCGGGTTCCGGGTGAGCGTCAACGGCAAGACCGCCTTCTGCCCCATCAGCCAGATGGACACGAAGCGCACGGAGACCGGCGCCGAATACGTCGGCAAGACCTTCGTGTTCCGCATCACCGAGTTTTCAGAAGGAGGCCGGAACGTCGTCGTCTCGCGCCGCAAGCTCCTCGAGGAGGAGGCCGGCCGCGTCACCGACGCCTACTTCGCCCAGAACCCGGACGGCTCCGTAGTGGCCGGGAAGGTCACGCGCCTCGAGAAGTTCGGGGCCTTCGTCGAACTGGTCCCGGGCCTCGAGGGCCTGGCGCACGTTTCGGAGCTCGCCTGGTCGCGGGTCGAGTCTCCCGCGGACCTGCTGACGGTGGGGCAGGACGTGACGGTGAAGATCCTCAAGCGCGAAGCCTCCGAGGGGCGGCTCAAAATCGCCCTGTCGCTCAAGCAGGCGACCGAGCGTCCCGCCAAGGCGCCGGCGGCGCCGGTATCGGACCCTTGGGAGAAGTACTCCGCCGGCCAGGTCGTCTCGGGGAAGGTCACCCGCAAAGAGCCCTACGGGCTGTTCATCCAGCTCGAGCCGGGCATCGTAGGGCTCCTCCACCAGTCGAAGACCTCGGACGACCCCTCGTTCCAGTTCGAACGCATCAAGGTCGGCGCCGAGGTCCAGGTCCAGGTCGGGGAGGTCAAGCTCTCCGAGCGCCGCATCTCGCTCGAGCTGCCGCGGGACCCCGAGGCCGAGGCTTGGAAGGAGCGGTCGCAGACGGAGACCCCGATGGGAGCCTTCGGCGACTCGCTGCGGGCCGCGCTTGAAAAAAAGACCCGTTAGCACGCCGCCCAGCGACAAGACGGTCATCGCCGCGACCCGGAAGTGGCTCAAGGACGTGGTCATCGGCCTCAACTTGTGCCCGTTCGCCCGCGAGGTCTACGTCGCGGAGCGCATCCGCTACGTGGTGAGCCCCGCGACCGACGTCGAGGCCCTGCGGGCCCAGCTCGCCGAGGAATTGCGCCTCCTGCCCACGTTGGACCCGGCGGCGACCGAGACCACCTTGCTCATCCATCCGGGCGTGCTGGGCGACTTCCTCGACTACAACGACTTCCTGGACCTGGCCGAGGGGGCCCTCGCGGAGCTGGGGCTTGAGGGAGTGCTCCAGATCGCGAGCTTCCATCCCCAGTATCGGTTCGCGGACGCGGAGCCCGACGACCCCGCCAACGGCACCAACCGCTCGCCCTACCCGATGCTCCACCTGCTGCGCGAGGCCAGCGTGGCCAAGGCGGTGGCGGGGTATCCGGACGCGGACAAGATCCCCGAGCGCAACATCGCCACGCTGCGCCGCCTGGCGGCCCTTGAAACACGAAGCCCCTCGCGTTAGCGAGGGGCGCGGTCCTGACATTTCTCGTCTCAGGTTCGAAACCGGTCCAGATGGGTGCGGGGGCTGGATTCTCCATTATTGGTCATCCAATTCTGCATTGATTGATGAGAATCCAACTCCATTACCGTTCTGGGATGATTGGATACCACGCTATGACTAGGGTCGATATTGTGCAGGGTGATTGACCTTGCGGATTGTTAATTATGGGCTTATTCTAATCGAGTCCGAAGGGGGGTACGGTTAGTCAAGAACAGCCGACGAATCAGCTCCAATTCAGCTGGCGCTTTTTTGTGGGATGCTCAGTCTCGAATTGTGATGGTCTTTGAGAATTGCCGCGGCTTTCGGAGTTCTTCACTAATGAAACGTCACGCCTGGAGCCTCGCTCCATGATTTTTCTGCAGATTGGTTCGCTCGCACAGGGGTACTAATGTCAGTTGCAATTATCCTTGCCGTCGATATCATCGGGTCAAAGGAGATTGCGGGGACGCCAGGCGGCCTGGTGACGATCTCGAGTTTGCGCGAGGAAATGGCTGCATATTTGCAGGCTCAACTAAATCGGCCGTGCGCGGACACGTCCTTCCGTTACGAGGTTAAGGCACCCAGAGGGGATAACGCCGATTTCGTGCTCTTTGCCTCCGACTATTCGATACTGGCCAATGCGGGGATTTCAATTGCCATTTCCGCATTTCAGAGTGCTGCCGGGGGGAAACGATTTCGTTACGTCATTTATCCCGTCCAAGTCGACGAACCCTACCAGCCACTAATAGGGGCTTTCGACGGCATTTCCAAGTCGGAGATCGGAAGAGC
>SCTT01000511.1 GCA_004322435.1 bacterium | reverse complement strand
CTCGTCGGTGACCGAGTTCGGCATCACGGAGGCGATCTCGGTCAAGGACGCCACGGCGACGTGGCGCACGTTGCCGCGCTCGCGCTCGTTGACGGCGCGGGCGGCCAGGGCGTCCGAGAGGGCGGGCGGCGCGCGCGGGCCCAGGCGCCCCGCCAGCCAGACCGCGCTCAGGCGCACGCGCTTGTCGTCGTGGCCGGCGGCCTCGGTCAGGAGGTCCAGATGCGACGCGTCGCCGTGGCGGGCGAGGACGTAGGCGATGCCCATGCGCACGTCCGGCGTCCGGGACGAGAGGGCGCCGCGCAGGGCCTCGTCGGCCGTGTAGCTGGGGGTCTCGCCCAGCGCGAAGAAAGCGGTCTGGCGCACCCGCGCCTCGGCGTCGTTGACCGCGGCGTCCGCCAGGGCGGCGGCGGCCTCGGGGGACTTGTGGTTCGCGAGGGCGAAGGCCGCGTACATGCGCACGACCCAGACGTCGTCTTTCAAAGCCTTCACGAGCTCGGGCACGGCCGCGAGGCGGGCCTCGTTGAAGCCCTTCTCGAAGGCGACGTTGGCCTGGTCGCCCAGCTCGCCCTTGGCCGTGTCGGCCTCGGCTTTGTCCTCGCGCGGGGCGTCGGGGTTTCCCTGGAAGAGCGGCCCCTGTTTCTTCTTAGAGTCCAAGAAGGCGGTCTTCGCCGCCTCGCCGGCGTCGTAAGGCCGGTCTTCCAAGGCCCACACGGCCTGCGCGCGGGCCATCCAGTCCCAGGGCGCCGGGGCGTTCGCCCGGGCGGCCGCGGCGGCGTCCGTGCGCCAGGCGGCGCCGGCGGCCGAGAGGATGGCGGCGGCGGCCTTGCGCGGCCAGGAGGCGAGCGAGCCGCCGAAGCTCGAGGCGGCCAGCTGCACGGCCTCCCCGGCGTCCACGAACCCGCCTTCCTGCATGAAGATGGGCACGCCCATGTCCTTCGAGGACCGCATGAGAATCAGCGTCACGGCCTGCGGCAGGTTCTCCATGAAGAACCGGTAGGCCGGGGTCCCTTCGGTCAGGACCTTCATCGCGGCCTGTTTGACCAGGAGCGCGATGGCGGCGACCATCGGGTTCGACATCGAGGTGCCGGACATCCGGGTGTGCTTGCCGTCGGCGGCGTCCGAAGGGCCGGCCGCGGAGTCCTTGGACTTGACCGACTCGATGCCGTGGGAGTACACGTCGAGCACGCCGGGGGGCGTGGTCACGTCGCCGCCCAAGGCGGTCAGGCCGTAGGGCCGGCGCCAGCGCGCGCGGGACCAGCGCTTGTCGGTGACCGGGCCCACCGAGGAATAGAAGGACATCTCGGGGATGCCGTCGTCCTCGCTCTTGGCGGCGGCCGCGACGGTGGTCACGAACTCGCCGGTGGAAGGCTGGCTGCGGGTCTCGTTGAACGGGCCCGCGTTGCCGGCGGAGGCGGTGACGATGGGGAAGTGGCCGTTCTTGGTCTTCTGCCGGGTCAGATCCGAGAAGAACTTGGCGAGCTTCGCGTCCACCGTGCCCGGGCTGCCGAGGCTCAGGCTGATGACGTCCGCGTCCCACTGCATCGCGTCCACGGCCGCGGCCATGATGTCGCCGTCGGAGGCGCCGACGCCGGTCTGGGCGAAGACCTTGCCCATGCGGCCCTCGGCCTTCGGCGCCATGCCCTTGTAGACGGGGCCGTTGGCGTAGGAGATGCCCGCCTTGTGCGAGCCGTGGCCCAGCCAGTCCTCGCCGCCCTCGTTGACGAAGTCCACGGACTTGAGCTCGCGGTCGGCGAAGTCGGGGTGGGTGACGTCGAGGCCGGTGTCGATGTCGTAGATCTTGCCGCCCGCGCCGTCGAAGCCCAGCGCGCGGGCCTTGTCGACGCCCTGGATGGGGCCGGAGCTCTGCAGGTGCAGGGTGTAGCCGGCGGAGGAGGACTCCATCGAGATGCCGGCCTCGGCCCCGTACTTCTTCAGGGCCTTCGCGTGGGAGCGCTTGACGCTGATGTAGATGCGGTTGCCGTGCTCTTTGCCGAAGACGTGCTTGACGATGAGGCCGGCCTGGTGGAAGCGGCCGACGTCCTCTTGGGAAAAGCCCGCGTAGCGGAGGATCTCCTCCTGGCCGGCGCGGGTCTTGTTGAAGGCGCGGGTGAAGGAGCCGAAGATGCGGCCGCCGTCCTTCGGGGCCAGCCACAGGTCCACGCGCGGCTCGAGCTTGCGGGCGACGATGACGTGGCCGCCTTCCGGCAGGTCGACGCGGGAGACGCCGAACGAGCCGCCGTCGGCGGCCTGCCAGTAGCGCACCAGGCGCTGGACGGTGTCGAGGCCGGCCTCGCCGGGGGCGAAGGGCAAGAGCAGCGCTCCTTTATAGTCGAGCGACTGGTAGAGCCGCTCGAGCACCGTGGCCGCGGGCAGGCCGGAGAGGCCTTGGCGCGCGGTCCGGAACATCATGTCGTCGAGCATCGTCTTGATGCGCGCGGCCTTGGGGCCGGGCTTCTGGCGGCGGCCCAGCATGTTGGAGGAGAGCTCGTTGAAGCGCCGGCCGTCGGGGGTGCCCTCGTCGAAGGCGGCGGGGCCCGACACCGAGAGCTTGTGGCGCATCAGGCTCAGCTCGTCGAGCTGGCGCAGCGCGGCCGAGAGCTTCCGATGGTCCTGCGAGGAATCCGTGGGCAGGGAGCCGAAGCTCTGCGGGTAGACGACCAGGCGGTAGCGCTCGGCCAGGCTCTTAAGGGAGAGCGCCGAGAGCAGCCCCTCGGCCGTGGGCGCCTTGTCGCCGCGGCGGGCGACGCCCTTCTCGACGAAGGAGAGCGCCTCGGCGGCCCCGGCCTTGTCCGTCTCGAGCGCGCTGACCCGCACGCGCCCGCCGGAGAGCTCCTCGAAGGTCGACGGGTTGCGGACCTCGTGGGTGCCGGGGTGGATGATCAGCGCGTCGTACTCGTGGTCCAAGGCCAGCGAGATCTGGGCCGAGGCCAGCACGCGCTCGAGGACGGGGATGCGCAGCTTGGAGAGGTTCTTGGTGGTGTTCCACTCCCGCACGCGGGCGACG
>SCTT01000510.1 GCA_004322435.1 bacterium | reverse complement strand
CCCAGGCCGAGATCGGGATCAGCCAGCTCGCCTTGCTGCCGCAGAACCTCGCCTGGCGCCGTCGCGCGGCGGAGGCCTATCGGGAAGCCCTGGGCGGGGCGGCCCCCGCGCAGGGCCCCGAAGACCCCGCGGCCGACGTCCACCTGCGCTTCACGTTCCTCGTCGACGACCGCCGCTTCTGGGAGGACCGCTACAGGGACGTGCTCGACATGGGCGTCTGGTTCACGAGCGTCGCCCAAGGCCGCGACACCGACTTGGAATTGATAGGCTACGAATCCGGGAGCTGCCCGGTCGCGGAGATGACCGTCCGACGCTGCGTCAACCTGCCCACGCACCAGCGCATCACGCGGCCCGAACTGCTCGCCGGACGCCTGAAGGAGAATCTCCGATATCTGAGAGGAGGGACCGAACGATGATCGCCATCTCGAAACCCGTCACCGGCCGCGAGGAAATCGAGGCCATGTCCAAGGTGTTCGACACCGGCTGGCTGGGCCTGGGGGCCACGGTGCAGGAGTTCGAGGAGGCGCTCAAGTCCTACCTCGGCGCCAAGCATGTCGTCGCCGTCAACACCGGCACCTCCGCCATCCACCTGGCTCTCGCGGCCCTGCGCCTTAAGCCCGGCGACGAGGTCATCGTCCCCTCCATCACCTTCGCGGCCTGCGTGCAGTCCATCCTGCAGGCCGGCGGCACGCCGGTCTTCGCCGAGTCCCGCGAGGAGGACCTGCTGCTCGACTTGGGCGACGTCGAGCGCAAGCTCACGCCGCGCACCAAGGCCGTGATGCCCGTCCACTACTGCGGCAATCCCTGCGACCTGGACCGCCTGCGGGCCCTGGGAAAGGCCAAGGGCTTCGTCGTCGTCGAGGACGCCGCCCACGCTTTGGGCTCGGACTACAAGGGAAAGAAGGTCGGCGGCACGGGCAAGCTCGTCTGCTTCAGCTTCGACCCCATCAAGAACATCACCACCGGCGAGGGCGGGGCCGTCTGCACCGACGACGACGCGCTGGCCGAGGACATGCGGCGCATGCGCATCCTAGGGATCGACAAGGAGACCTGGCGGCGCTACAACAACACGCGCGGCTACGTCTACGAGGTGACCTCGGAGGGCTTCCGCTACCACATGCCGAACTTCTGCGCCGCGGTGGGCCTCGTGCAGATGAAGAAGCTCCCCGGCTTCGTCGCGCGCCGCCGCGAGGTCGCCAAGCGCTATGACGCCGCCTTCAAGGGCCTGCCGGGCCTGACCACGCTCAAGGTCGACTACGCCTCGGTCGCGCCTCACATCTACATCGTCCGCGTCGACGCCGCCAAGCGCGAGGCGTACATGGAGGCCTTGAAGGAGAAGGGCGTGGCGACCGGCGTC
>SCTT01000509.1 GCA_004322435.1 bacterium | reverse complement strand
AAGGCGGTCGCCAACTGGGTCCAGTCGGACTTCCTCGCGCGGGTCAAAGCGGAGCGGACCACCCCCGACAAGGCCCCCGTGACTTCGGTCATGTTGGCCGAGCTGGCAGGCCTGGTATCGTCGGGGAAGGTGTCCGGGAAAGCCGCCAAAGACCTGTTCGCCAAGGCCTGGGAAACCGGCCGGAATCCGGGTACACTGGTGGCGGAGCTCGGTCTGGCCCAGGTCAGCGACGAATCTTCCGTGTCGGTCTGGGTGGACGAGGCCATCGCCGAGAACGCCAAGGCGGCGGCCGACGTCCGCGCCGGGAAGGAAGCCGCTGTCGGAGCCCTCGTGGGCGCGGTGATGAAGCGCTCGCGGGGCAAGGCCAACCCGGCCCTCGTCAACAAGCTCATCAAGGAGAAGCTCGCCGTATGAAGACCCTAGCCCTCTTGGCCCTCTTGTGCTCGCCGGCCGCCGCCTACGACTTCATCGAGTTCGCCGACCCCTACTCGCTCGACTTCGTCCAGGGAGGGGCGGCCGTCGCCGGCGGCGGCAACCGCATCTACTGGCTCGACGACCGCAAGGGGCTGCTCCACGTACTGACCGCCGAGGGCCATCCGGTCGCCAGCGCGGGCTCGGGCAAGCTCTCGGACCCCGCGGGCCTGGCCCTCTCCCCGGCCGGCGACGTCTATGTGGCCGACACCGGCAACTCCCGCATCGTCGTCTACGACCGCGACGGCAAGGAGCTGCGCGTCATCGGCGAGAAGGGCTCGGACCCCGGCCGCCTCTATTACCCGAAGTCCGTCGCGGTGGGCTTCGACGGCCGCGTCTGGGTCTCGGACACCGGCAACGAGCGCGTGCAGGTCTTCACGTCCGAGGGCGTCTTCCTGTTCGGCTTCGGCGGCAAGGGCAAGGAGAACGGCCAGTTCCGCGACCCGGGCCGCATCGCGGTGGACGCGATGGACAACGTCTTCGTGCTCGACGAGGGCAACGAGCGCATCCAGAAGTTCGACGCCCGCACCAAGCACGTCAAGAACTTCCAGCTCCACGGCTCCGACTTCGCGCTCGACGACTACGGCTTCCTCTATATGATCGACCCCAAGCGCGGGAAGATCAAGGAGGTCGGCCCGGACGGCATCGTGCTCGGCGGCTTCGGCACCGAGGGGAAGGGCAAGGGCCAGTTCAAGAAGGCGGGCGGCATCGGGGTCGACGAGCAGGGCACCGTCCTCATCGCCGACGTCGGCAACAAGCGCCTGCAGCGCATCAAGCTCCAGAACAAGCAGAAGACCGAGCGCGTCCGGATGAACCTCGAGACCAAGCTCCTCGTCACCGGGCCGACCCGCGTGCTGCCCGTCGCGGCGTCCGTCATCGCCGCCGCCGGCGACGAGGTCTTCGCGTACGTCCCGAAGGCCAAGACGACGCTGGTCTTCAAGGGCGCCCAGGAGGTCCGGCGCATCGGCGGGCCCGAGGTGAAGGGCGAGGCCGCGGTCCGCGGGGCGAAGGGCCTCTCCGCCAGCGCCAAGTGGGGCCTCTACGTCTCGGACGGCTCCGGCGACAAGATCCTGTCGTTCTCGCTCGCCGGCGAGCATAAGACCAACATCGGCGCGACCGAGGGCTTCTTCGCCTCGAAGAAGAAGGAGGGCCGCGTGAAGGCCCCCGCCGGCCTCACGCTCAACGAGAAGGGCACGCTGTACCTGGCCGACTCCGGCAACCGCCGCGTCGACGCGTTCGGCCCCGACGGCTCCTTCCTGTTCTCCTTCGGCCCGGTGGTCGGCCCCTACGAGCTTCTGCGGCCCGTGGCCGTGGCTTGGGACGAAGCCGGCTTCCTGTACGTGCTCGACGCGGACCTCAAGAAGGTCCTCAAATGCGAGCCCTCCGGCGGCTACGTGAAGAGCTGGGGCGAGGAGGGCGAGGGCGTCGGGCAGTTCGACGACCCGGTCTCGCTCGTCTACGACGGCCGCGCCTACATCTACGTGCTCGACCGCGGCCACAAGCGCGTGTCGGTCTTCGACCGCGAAGGGCGCTGGGTCACGAACTTCTTCTCGGGCGGCGAGGGCGAGCGCAACCTCGCCGAGCCGGAGAGCCTGGCCGTCGCGGGTTCGGAGCTCCTGATCGCCGACCCGACCCGCTCCCGCGTGGCGGCCTTCGCGCTCCGGCCGCGCCTGGCCCCGCCGCCGATGGTCTCCACGAAGACCGTCGAGGGCGAGGTGCTGCTGTCCTGGGACGCCTCCGCCGACCCGTGGGCGGTCAAGTACCGCGTCGAACGGGCGACGAACACGGCCGGCCCCTGGGCCGAGGCCGGCCCGGCGGTCACGAAGCCCGCCTTCAAGGAGGCCGACGTCGAGGCCTATCAGACCTACTTCTACCGCGTGGCCGTCGAGGCCGGGACCGGGGACGTCGGGCCGACCTCCCGCCCCGTCGAGGTCTTCGTGCCGGGCTCCTTCAACGTCGCGCCGGTCGAGATCTCGACGGTGACGCTCGGGAACATCTTCTCGGCCAACTACAAGTGGTACCTCCGCAACCCGCTCGGGAAGGCGGTGCTCCAGAACAACCTGAACGTCCCGTTCCAGAACGTCAAGGTCTCCTTCCGCCTGAAGGATTTCATGGACTTCGCGACCGAGTCGGTGGTCGAGAAGCTCGCGCCCAAGGAGAAGGCCGAGGTCGCGCTGTCGGCCACCTTGAACAACCGCATCCTGGACGTCAGCGAGGACACGCCGATCCAGGCCGAGATCACGCTGACCTACTTCGAGAAGGGCCAGAAGCGCGACTTCTCGCTGGCCGTGCCGCTGCGCGTGTATTCGCGCCGTGCGATCACCTGGCAGGACTCTCGGCGCGTGGCGAACTTCATCACCCCCAACGACCCGCCGGTGGACACCTTCAAGGCCGAGGTGCTGCGCGAGCCCGCCAAGAGCCCGAAGGGCGTGACCCGGCTCAACGCGCCCACCGTCATCGCGGCGCGGGTGTGGAGCGCGCTCGGCGCGGCGGGGGTCCGCTTCCTCCCGGCCCCCAACAACCCGTTCGAGCAGATGTCCGAGGACCCGGCGTTCCCGGTGGACTACACCCAGTTCCCGCGGGACACCCTCGACAAGAAGAGCGGCGAGTGCGACGACCTGACGAACCTCCTGACCTCGGTGCTCGAGAACGCGACGGTGCGTACCGCCGTGCTCGACTACCCCGGGCACCTGGCGATGATGTACGACACCGGGGTGGCCGACGTGCTCGAGGCCGGCCTGCCCGAGGACCTGCTGATCCCCTACGACGGCACGCTCTGGGTGCCCGTCGAGGCGACGATGGTGGGCTCGCCCTTCTTGGACGCCGTGCGGAAGGCCGCCTTCCAGTACCGGGAGATGGCGACCGACGGGAAGGCGACGGTCATCGACCCGCGCCTGGCCTGGAAGACCTACGAGCCGGCGACTTTGCCCAAGCCCGACCAGGCGGCCACGGCCGTGGACGCGGGCGATTCGAAGAAGCGCTTCGAGGCTTCCGCGGGCGAGCTCTTGGAGCTGCGCTACAAGGCGCTGACCGCGGAGATCAAGGCGCGGATGGACGCCGACGGGGAGTCGGCCACGCTCTGGAACCAGCGGGGCCTGGTGGAGGCCCAGTTCGGCAAGTCCGCGGACGCCGAGAAGGCCTTCCGCCGCGCCCTCGAGCTCGACGCGACGAGCGCCTCGGCGTTGAACAACCTCGGCAACCTCGCCTACGAGGCGGGGCGCTACGGGGAGGCGGCGGTCGATTACCGCAAGTCCGCCGCGGCGGACCCGGAGGACGCGGGCGTGTGGCTCAACATCGCCCGGGCGCTCGTCAAGCTCGGCAAAACGGACGAGGCCAAGGAGCCGGCCCAGACGGCGGCCTCGCTCGACCCCTCCCTCAGGGAGCAGGTGCAGGCGCTTTTGAAGATGTGAGCGGGCTCGCCGGCCGGGCGTGACGCAGGTCCCCTGGCCGAAAACCCGCACAGGGGCTATCCTATGGGTATGAAACGCTTCGTGATTCTGTCGGTCCTGGCGGCCTTGGCCGCCGGGGTGGCCCGTGCCGAGGACGCCAAGGGCAAGCCCGGCGTCCTGAACTGGTTCAAGAACTGGAAGAGCTCTCTCGAGCGCTCCGCGGTCGAAGGGAAGTACCGGAAGATGCGCACCGCCACCGGCGTCGCCGCCGTGCGCGGCTCGGGGCAAGCCGCCGCCGACGGCGACGAGGCGTATTGGAAGGGCGGGTGGTCCGAGAAGCGCGAGAAGGAGCGCACGAAGGAGCGCGAGGAGCTGGCGGCGGCCGTCGGCCTCATCATGGACGGCAAGGGCGGCGAAGCCCGGACGGCCCTCGACGTCTTCGAGAAGGCGCACCCGAAGAGCTCGTTTCTGGGCGAGGTGAAGGAGGCCCGGGGCAAGCTCGACGAGATGGAGGGCAAGGCCCCGCCCGCGGCCGAGGCCAAGCCAGCGGCGGCGCCCGCGAAGGCGGAGGCTCCGGCTCCCAAGGCGGAGCCCGCCAAGGCCGAGGAGCCCAAGCCCGAGGCGGCGCCGGCGGAAGCCGCCAAGGCGGAGGCTCCCAAAGCGGAAGCCCCGAAGGCCGAGGCTCCGAAGGCGGAGGCCGCTCCCGAAGCCGCTCCTGCCGAGCCCGCGAAAGCCGAGTAATCGTCCCCTCACCCTACCCTCTCCCGCGAGCGGGAGAGGGGAAGGTGGAAGGGAATCAGACTTTCTTTAGGAACCGCGCGGGAATCCAGACGGCGAGGGAGGCGGCCAGGCCCCAGCCGAACGGCAGCCCGGAGCCCAGCGCCCAGGCGGCCGACGCGCCCCCGACGCCCGCTAAAGAGCTCGCCAACCCCGCCCGGGGCCCCACGCGCAGGCGCTCGGAGGTCGCGGAGACGAGAGGGACGAGCAGGCCGGGGATGACGCACGAGCCTACCGTGTACCAGAGGGCGACGACGGAGGGCAGGGCCAGCGCCAGCGCGCCGCCGAGCAGGGCCGCCGCCGCCAGAGCGGCCCGGGTCCAGGCCTCCTCCCTCTCCGCCGGGACCCGCCAAGCGCGTCCGAGGCCGTCGCGGCCCAGGCTCACCGCGGCCAGCAGGGTCGTCGAGGCGGTGGCCGCCAAGGTCGAGGCGGCGACGCCCGCGATGAAGACGCCCTTGAGGACCGGCGGCAGCACCGCCTCCGCCAGCGCCGGGTAGGCGGCCAGCGGCTCGGCCAGCTCGGGAAGCCGGGCCCGCGCCAAGAGCCCCGCGGTGGTCGTCATCGCGTCGAAGAGCGCCCAGAGCGCGACCGAGCAGAGGATGCCCGTCCGCGCCGTGCTCTCGTCTTTGGCCGCGAGGACGCGCTGGTGGAAGCCCGGGTCCACGAAGGTCCACAGGGCGATGAGCCACCAGCCCGCCAGCGCGGAGACCGGCTGGCCGCCCGTCCAGTCGAGGTGGGAGGGGGGCAGCGCCGCGGCGAGCCCCCCGAGGCCGCCGGCGGCCTTGAGGCCGAAGGGGAGCACCACCGCGAAGCCCGCGTACATCACGACCGTTTCGAGCCGGTTCGCCCCGACGTCGGCGCGCAGGCCGCCCCGCCAGAGCGTGACGACGGCCAGGACGGCCACCAGGGCGACGCAGAGTCCCAACGGGCGGCCCGAGGCCCAATGCACCAGGGTCCCCAGCATCAGGAACTCGTCGGCGGGGCTGGCCAGCAGGAACACGAGCACGGCCCCGAGCACCGCCGCCCCGCGGCCGTAGGCCGCCTCGAGCTGGTCCGGGATGGTCAGCCCGCCGCCCGCGCGCACGCGCGGCACGAGCCAGACGGCGTAGAGCACCGCGAAGAGGTAGTAAGGCGCGCCCTGGACGAGCCAGTTCGAGACCCCGTAGCGCCAGGCGTACTCGCCCACGCCCAGCGTCCCGCCGAAGAAGCTCGGCACCAAGGTCGCCACGAAGGCCGGCAAGGTCAGCGTCCGGCCCGCCAGCACGTAGTCCGAAATCCCCTCGCGCCGGGCCCGCGCGGCGCGCCAAGCCAGGGCCAGCGCCCCGCCTCCCAGGGCGGCCAGCACAAAAAGGTCGACGCCCGAGAGCGTCAGCCCAGCGGGCGTCGCCATCGTCGGATTATGACACTCGTCTTACGGCGTCGAGCCGGAGACCGGGGACTGGATGTCCTGCGTCGGGCTCGTCGTGTTGGTGTTCGTCGTGGAGCCGTCCGTGGTCGTCGTCTCTTCGGTCGTCGTCGAGTCCGTGGCGGCCGTCGTCTCCGTCTTAGTCTCGGTGGTCGTCGTGGTCGTCACGGTCGGCTCGGGCTCGGGCTGCTTGTCGGCGGGCAGGGTCTCGACCTTCGCGTCCTCGAGCCCCTTCTTCTCGTCGGAGGTCACCGCCTGGTTGGCCTCGAGCCGGACCTCGTGCCCCTGGCTGTCGACGATGTCCGTGGAGCCCGTCCATTGGGCGAAGACGGCGTCTCCGTTCGAGGCCACTTCGACCTCCCCGGAGGTGCCGCGCACGGAGGCGACTGCGGTCGGCGTGCGCAGCTCGTAGCGGCGGCGCCGGGCCTGCTTGGTGATCCAGTACTGGATGGTCCCGACGTCGATCTTGACCGAGACCTTCTTCGCGCTGTGCCCGGAGACGGCGAAGGTGGAGTTCTCCTTGACCAGCATCTTCGAGGCGTCGAGGAAGGCGATGACGGCCCGGCCGCCGGTGCCGGTGGTGACGGTGTCCCCCGCGTCGAGGGCGGTCTGGGCGACGCCGGGGGCCGCGGCGGCGCCGCCGGCTTTATGGACGTTGACGGCTCCGGAGACCTCGGCGAGCACGGCGCCGAGGGGTCCGGCCGGCTTGTCGTCGCTGAAAGGCCACAGCGCGCGGGACGGGACGCTCAAGGCGGCGACCAAGGCGAGGGCGGCGAGGGGACGGGACAGGGTCTTCATGGCTTCTCCTTAAATAGGGGCGACTCCTTGAGTGTAGCCCTGCGTTAAGGCGCGCGCAAGGCCCGGGATGTCATGACTTTCGTCAGGGAAGGGCGACCCAGACGGAGCCGGAATGCACCTCGAGCCCGACCGGGCCCACGGCCTGGTTCGAGAGCCCGCGGCTCGAGCGGGTCAGGCGCGTGCGGCGCAGGGGATACTTGAGGCCGGAGGCCGTCACGACGGCGGAGGGGCCGGCCGGGACGAGCGAGAGGGTCGCCCCGGAGGCGCAGGGGATGCGGTGGCGCCCCGGGCCGGCGACGACGGCCCAGCCGGGGTCCACCGAGGCCAGGGCCAGGCGCTTCGACCAGCGCTCGAAGACGGCGAGGTTCACGAGCTGATGGTCGGGCCGCCCGCCCCAGAGGCCCACGACCCAGGCCGCGCCGGCGCCGCCCTCGTCTAAGAAGCGCAGGGCCTTCTCGAAATCGGAGAGGTCCTCGTCGCCGTCGAAGAGGTAGGTGGTGCCCTTCCATCGGGGGAGGGGGCTCGGGAGGGAGTCGAAGTCGCCGATGACGACGCGGGGCTTGAGGCCCAGCTTCTGCGCCACCTTGGCCCCGCCGTCGGCGCAGACGACGAGGCCCGCGGCGGCGGCGCGGCGCTTGACGGCGGCGGGGTCGGCGACCGGGCCGTTTAAAATCAGGAGGGCGGGCCTCACCGGCGGAGCTTCTTGACGACCGAGGTGGTGGACCGCCCCTTCACGAGCGAGAGCAGCACCACCTTCCCGGCGTGCTGGCGCCCCGCGACCTCGTGGGCCTTATAGTCGGCGCCCTTCACGAGGACGTCGGGCTTGAGCCCTGAGAGGAGCCTCTCCGGCGTGTCTTCCCCAAAGGAGGTCACCGCGTCCACGCAGGCGAGCCCCGCCAAGACGCGCATACGGTCCTTGAGCGCGTTGATAGGCCGCTCCGGTCCTTTCCCCAGCCTCCGTACCGAGGCGTCCGAGTTGACGCCCACGATCAGGAAGTCTCCCAGCGCCCGCGAACGCTCCAGGATGGAGACGTGCCCGGCGTGGAGGATGTCGAAGACGCCGTTCGTGAACACCACGCGGCGCCGCTTCCGCCGCCACGTCCGCGCGGCGGCCGGGCTCAGGACCTTGCCCGCCGTGTCAGTGGGCCTTGGGGGCATCGGGGAACATCGCATCCTCGATGAGGCCGCAGAGGATCTGGATGACGGTGATGTGGGCTTCCTGCACGCGGGCGGTGCTCGTCGAGGGCGCGCAGAGGCACAGGTCGCAGAGGGCCTTGAGCTTGCCGCCGGACTCGCCGGTAAATCCCAGCACGGTCAGCCCCAGCTCCCGCGCCGCCGCGGCGGCCTTCAGCACGTTCGGGGAGTTGCCGCTCGTCGAGATGGCGACCACGACGTCGCCCTTCTTGGCGAGCGCGCGCAGCGGCCGCTCGAACACGCACTCGTAGCCGAAGTCGTTGGCGATGGAGGTCAGGTCCGAGGTGTTGGTGTTGAGCGAGATCGCCGGCAGGCCGGGGCGGTTGCGCTCGTAACGGCCGGTCAGCTCGTCGGCGAAGTTCGTCGCGTCGCAGGCCGAGCCGCCGTTGCCGAAGGAGAGCAGCTTGTTGCCGCGCGCGAAGGCCGTGATGAGCGTCTCCGCCATCCGGGACACGGTCTCGGACTGGGCCGCGGTGGCGGCGATGACCGCGGAGGATTCGGCGAGCTTTCGTTCGATGATGCTCTTCATCGCGCCGCCGCCTGCGCGGCGTCCTCCTTGAGCAGATGGTCGGCGAAGGCCGTGTCGAAGTCCCCCGAAGCGAAGCGGGGGTCCGAGAGCACCCGCTTGTGGAACGGGGCCGTGGTGTTGATGCCGCGGACCTCGAGCTCCCCCAGAGCGCGCAGCGAGCGCGCGATGGCCGAGGTGCGGTCGTCGGAGGAGACGATAAGCTTGGCGAGCAGGCTGTCGTAGTAGGAGGGCACGGTGTAGCCGGGGTAGAGGTGGGTGTCCACGCGCACGCCGGCGCCGCCGGGCCAGTTCAAGGATTCGACGAGGCCCGGGCAGGGGGCGAACCCTCGCGCGGGGTCCTCGGCGTTGATGCGGTGCTCGATGGCGTGGCAGCGGATCTCGGAGGCGCGCTCCTGGCTGAACGGGAGCTTCTCGCCGGCGGCCAGCATGATCTGGGTCTTCACGAGGTCGAGGCCGGTGACGGTCTCGGTGACCGGGTGCTCGACCTGGAGGCGGGTGTTCACCTCGATGAAGTAGAAGTCGCCCTTCTTGTCCAAGAGGAACTCGACCGTGCCGACGTTCTCGTAGGCGCAGGTCTTCGCGAGGCGGATGGCCGCCTCCTGCATGCGCCGCCGGATGTCGGGGGTGACGGCGGGGGAGGGCGACTCCTCGATGAGCTTCTGGTGGCGGCGCTGGACCGTGCAGTCGCGCTCGACGCAGGCGGCGACGTTGCCGTGCTTGTCGGCGGCGAGCTGGATCTCGACGTGGCGCGGCTTCTCGATGAACTTCTCGATGAAGACCGTCCCGTCGCCGAAGGCGGCCTTGGCCTCGGTCGAGGCGCGCTCGATGTTTTCCTTGAGGGTCGCCGGGTCGTGGACCACGCGCAGGCCCTTGCCGCCGCCTCCGGCGGAGGCCTTGACCATCACGGGGTAGCCGATGGCGTCGACCTTCTTGAGGAGCGCCGCGTCCACGGGGCCGCTCAACACCAGCCCGGGCACGCAGGGGACCTTGGCCTTCTCGGCCACGGCCTTGCCGGAGAGCTTGTCGCCCAAGGAGCGGATGGCCTTGCCCGAAGGGCCGATGAACGTGACCCCGGCGTCCTTGCAGGCGTCGGCGAAGTGGGCGCGCTCCGAGAGGAAGCCGTAGCCGGGGTGGATGGCGTTGGCGCCCGTGGCCTTGGCGGCCGCGAGGATGCGGTCGACGCGCAGGTAGCTGTCCACCGACGGAGCCGGGCCGATGCAGACGGCCTC
>SCTT01000508.1 GCA_004322435.1 bacterium | reverse complement strand
GCTCGGTGTTCACCGACGCCGAGGGCGTGATGGCCAACATCGAGCGGGTGGACGCGCATCTGGCCGCGCGGGTGCCCGAAGGCCGGCGCATGCCCCGCCTGCTGCGCACCCGGGCGGGCCGCTCGTTTTGGACCGACGCCGACGGCGGGCTCTGGCGCGGCTACACGTACGTCCCCGGCAGCGAGACCAAAGACGTCGTGGCTCGTCCCTGGGACGCCTACCAGGCGGCGCGCGCCTTCGGCACGTTCCAGTACCTCGTCAGCGACCTGCCCGGAGGCCCGCTGGCGGAGACCCTCCCCGGCTTCCACGACACGCCGCGCCGCTTGGCGGCCCTCGAAGCGGCCGCGAAGGCGGACGCCGCGGGTCGGCTCGCCGGGTCGCGGGCGGAGCTGGCCTGGGCGCTCGAACACCGGGTCTGGGCGGGCTTGCTCGAGGCCGCCGCGGCGCGCGGCGACGTCTCGGCCCACGTCGCCCACAACGACACCAAGATCAACAACGTCCTCTTCGACTCGCGCACCAACGAGGCGCTGTGCGTGATCGACTTCGACACGGTGATGCCGGGGCTGATGCTCTACGACTTCGGCGACTTCACGCGCACCTCGGTGAGCCCCGCCCCCGAGGACGAGACCGACCTGGAGAAGGTCGTCGTGCGCCTCGACGTCTTCGAGGCGTTGGTCCAGGGCTGGCGCGAGGGGTCCGGCGGGACGGTGAGCGAAGGGGAGCGGGCGCTCTTGCCCGACTGCGGCCGGGTCATCAGCTACGAGCTCGGGCTGCGCTTTTTGGCCGACCACCTGGCCGGGGACCGCTACTTCAAGGTCCACCGACCCGGCCACAACCTCGAGCGCGCGCGCTGCCAGTTCCGGCTGGCCGAAGAGCTGGGTCGGCGTCGGGGTGAGCTGGCGCGGTACTGCTAGCTTTTCTTCGTCCCGTTCTTCGCTTCCCGCGCCCCGTTGACCTGTGCGGCGATTTCGGAGAGGGAAGTCTCGACCCCGCGCACCCATGCCTCGCGCGAGCGCTTGTCCGGCAGGTAGAGGGCGTTCAACTGGGCCCCCGAGACGAAGGCGCCGGGCCCCGGGTTCGGGGGTTGGCGCGCCGCGCCCGCCGCCCGCACCAAGGAGTCGTAGGCGTACTGCAGCTCGTTCGGGACCTCCGAGGGCTGCGGAAAGTCCGTCAGGGCCGAGTCCACGCGCGCTTGCCAGCCGGGCACCCAGGCGCGCCAGGCGGCGAGGTGCGGCGCGTCTTCGGCCGCCTCCGCGGCGGCCTTGTCCTTGGCGGCCTTCTCCTCGGCGGCCCATTGCCCCTCGACGTCCTCGGCCGGCCGCGGGTGCTCTAAGTCGTCCCGGCGCAGGTTCACCTCGCGGTCGCCGAACGCCTCCATCTCGGCCGGTGCGCTCGCCAGGAAGGTCTTTAGGTTCTGCGCGGTCGTCAGGATGCGCTGGGCCGCCCGCTCGAAGTCTGGCGGGGCGCCCGGCTTGACCGCCTCCGCGGGGTGAAGCCAGCCGGCCGGGGCGAAGCGCTTGGCGCGCAGGGTCTCCCAGGCGCGGACGAACTCGAGCCGGGCGGTCGGCGAGGCGCCGAGCGTCTCCTGCGCCCCGACCATCCGGGCCGAGAAGTCCATCACGTCCGCGGCGGCGTCCTGGGCGGCGCGGCTGCCGCGTTTGCGCAGCAGGCTCTCGGCGATGCGGTTCGCCGCGGCCTCGGCTTCGGCCGCGACCGCCTGGACCGACCCCTCGCCCGCGTAGACGGCCTTCTCGACGGCCAGGATGTCGGCCTTGTGGGCCTCCGAGTCGATGAGGGGGACCTGCGCCCCGGCCGGGGGCGGGGAGACGCGGCGTTCGTAGAAGCGGTAGCCGCCGTAGACGAGGGCGCTCAGGCAGGCGAGCATCACCAGGACGTTGCCGACGCCGACGGCCGTGGGGGCGGGGGCGGCCGCCTGGGGGGCAGGCGCGGCGGTCTTCTCGGCCTTGGCCTTGAGCTTGGCGAAGATGACCCCGCAGGAGGCGCACTCTGGCGCCTCAGGCACCTCCGCGGAGCAGCTGGGGCACTTCACGTCAGCCCTTGGGTGCTTCCGCCTTGGCCTGGCGCGCGGCGTTGATGCCGTCGTCGAGCTCCGCGAGCGAGGCGGTGACGTCCTCGACCCACTTCTCACGGGACTCCTTGCCGGGCAGGTAGACCTCCGCGGCCTCCGCGGCCGTGGCGGCGGCGCCGGGCCCCGGGCTGGGCGGGTTCCGCGTCTGCTGGGCGGAACGGACGAGGCCGTCGTAGACCTTCTGGAGCTCCGCCGGGATCTCCTCGGGCTTCGGGAAGCCCAAGAGCGCCTGGTCGACCTCCGACTGCCACTGGGTCCGCCAGTCGCGCCAGAGCTCGATCTTCTCCCGCGCCGGGGCCCCGAGCTTCTTGACGTCCGCGAGGTTGACGTCCTCTTTGCCAAAGCGCGCGAGTTCCGGGGGGACCTCGGCCATCAGGGTCTTCAAGCGGTGCCCGGCGGTCTGCATGCGCGCGGCCGCGCGCTCGAAGTCGGGCGGCGGGGCGTCGTCCGGCGTGATCGCGGCATGGAGCCAGGTCGCCTTCTCGAAGCGCCGGCCGCGGATGACCTCCCAGCGCCGGGCCCAGTCGAGGCGCGCGGTGGGCAGCAGGGCGCCGTCCTCCGGCGGGGCGACGGCGCCCGCGAACTCCATCAGGTCGCCGACCGCGTCGCGGACGAAAGGGTTCTGCGCGTCGCGCTCCAACACCGCCCCGGCCAGCGAGGTGACCTCGTTTGAGATGAACTGGGCGTCGGCGACGGTGGGCGGCCCGGCCCGATAGATCGCGGATTCGATGGGCTGAAGGCGGGGGCGGAAGGCGCCGGGCTGAACGAGGACGCCTCCGGACGCCGGAGGCTCGACCTGCCGGTGGACCACCGCGTAGGCGGCGAAAACGGCCGCGCACAAGAAGCCCAGGACTCCCAAGGTGACTTTCAGGGTGGACGTCGGCGGGGTCGGCCCGGCGGGGGCGGTGAGGAGGGCCGCTTCGGCGAGGGCGGCGGCCTCGAAGGCCGCCTTGTCGGCCTTGGCCTTCCATTTGGCGAAGTTGACGCCGCAGGAGCCGCAGTCCGCCGCTCCGTCCGCGCCCTCCGTGGAACAGCTGGGACACCTCACGTCAGGAGCTTAACAGCAGATTAACTTCCGGTCAAGTTCCAGCCAGCAGGGGGAGGAGGAGGCGGTGGGTCATGCCCCAGACCATGTGGCGTCCGGACCGCCAGCAGGGGACCGAGTAGCGCCGCCCGCCGGCGCGCGGGGAGGCCGTTCCGGCGCCCTCCTTGAGGGCGGCCAGCGGGAGCCAGAGGGGATAGGCGACCTCGGCGCTGCAGCGCAGCGCGGGACGCCGGTCCAGCGCGAAGACGAAGGGGCGCACGACGATGTCGGGCAAAGTCCGGGAGCGGGGGTGGAGGTCGTCCAGTTCCCCCAGGAGGTCTTCTCGCCGCAGGCGCACCGCCGTCTCCTCGGCGGTCTCCCGCAGGGCGGTGTCCAGGAGGGACCCGTCCGCGGGGTCTCGGCGGCCGCCCGGCAGGCCGATCTGCCCCGACCAGGGGTCCTTGGGATGGCGGGCTCTCCTTATGAAGAGGCCCGTGGCCCCCCGGGCTCCGGGAACCAGCACCAAAGCCACCGCCGCCTGGCGGGCTCCGGCCGGCCGCAGGCGTTTCGGGCTCCGCGTCGCGAGGAGGGCCCGGATCTTCTCCGTCTCCAGCATGCCCCTATTCTACGTCTTAAATGAAGAAGGCCCGCCTTGCGGGCGGGCCTTCCGGTTCTGAAGTGGTTCGCTCAGAGCTTCTTGACGTTGGTGGCCCGGGGGCCCTTGTCCGACGTCTCAATCTCGAACGAAACCGCCTGGTTCTCGGCGAGGGACTTGAAGCCCTCGTCCATGATCGCGCTGTAGTGCACGAAGCAATCGCGGGAACCGTCGTCAGGGGTGATGAACCCGAACCCCTTCTGGTCGTTGAACCACTTCACTTTTCCGGTAGGCATTTCCTTTCAGACTCCTTCATTTACGATTACCGGCGCGTCGACTGCGTCCTGCGCGCCTGGTCCGACAGGGAAATTATACCACAGCTCCGTCGGAGGAGGGCGGCGGGGTTGACCACGGTCAATGAGTCCTGTCAACGGCCGGCATCAAGGTACCCCGTTGACCTACATCATCAGGGACCGGAAGGCCCATGGGTACTATAGACCTACAGACATACGGAGACCAACATGATCGAACTCATCCTCCTCTTGAGCCTCACCCCCGCGGCGACGCAGAACGCCGCCACCGCCCAGTTCAAGCCCTGCGTCTGGCCCAACACCTGCGCGACCGAGGCCGTCCAGACCGCCCAGAACGACTTCGAGATCTGCCTGGCCCCCCGCAAGTGCGGCAAGGCCGTGGCCCAGCCCGAGCCCAAGGTCGCCCAGTTCAAGCCCTGCGTCTGGCCCAACACCTGCGCCGCCGAGCAGCCCGCGGCCCCGGTCGTCGCCCAGTTCAAGCCCTGCGTGTGGCCCAACACCTGCGGCGCGGCCGTCGAAGAGAAGATTTAAGGCCTTAAACACCACCAGACGGACCACCGACGGAAGGAAGACCCCCTCCACCAAGGGGGTCTTCTCCTTTATAAGATGACGGGGTGCTTAGAGCCGTATCAGGGGACATTGCCCAGGAAGGCGTCGACGTCATCGTCAACGCCGCCAACACGACGCTCCTGGGGGGCGGGGGGGTGGACGGCGCCATCCACCGCGCCGCAGGGCCCGCCCTCCTTGAGGAATGCCGGGCCCTGGGGGGGTGCCCCACCGGCCAGGCCAAGGTCACCAAGGGCCACCGCCTGGGGGCCCGCTGGGTGGTCCATGCCGTGGGGCCGGTCTGGAAGGGGGGGGCGCGGGGGGAAGACGAGCTCCTGGCCTGCTGCTACCGGAACGCCCTGCGCCTGGCCTTGGAACTCGGGGCCAAATCCGTCGCCTTCCCGGCCATCTCCACCGGCGCCTACGCCTTCCCGCCGGACCGGGCCGCCGCCATCGCGGTGCGCGAGGTTCGGGACTTCCTCCAGGTGGCCGGCGAGCTAGAGGTCCGCTTCGTCTGCTTCGACGCCGAGACCCTGGGAATCTACGAGCGTCTCCTTCAGGCCTGGGAGTAGACCCCTCTAGGCCCTAGGGCCTATTTCGCGTTAGGCCCTAGGAGGGTCGTAAGGTGGGGCTTCCGGGCGCATCCTGGGGACATGAGACCTACGCGGACTCCCCTAGCCGTACTCCTCGCGGGCAGCCTGGTCGTCCCCTCCCGCCTCTGCGCTCAGGTGAGCGCGGCGGCGGTTCAGGCCGCCCGTCCCGCCGCGTCGGTCTCCGTTTTGAAGCTCCCCAGCCTGGACGAGCGGCGGCACTACCTGGCCGACCGGGTGGACGGCTGGCACGTGATGATCGGCGAGAAGACCCCGCTCGCCAAGGACTTCCTCCCCGAGATGGCGGCCTTAAAGAAGAGCCTGCTGGCGGTCAAGGACCCCGAGGACCTGCGCCTGTGGGGCTACGTGGTCGACTCCTTCGAGACGCGCCTGATGGAGCGCCTCGACCCCCGCCTGCCGCAGATGGACTTAAAAGAGCGCGCCGTCGCCCGCCAGGCCATCTTCGAGCAGAAGGAGGCCCTGGTGGCCTTGAACCGCGCCCAGGCCTCGGCCGACCCGGCCAAGCGCGCCGAAATCACCGAGCTCAAGAAGAAGATCAAGTCGATGGGCCTCGAGTCGGAGGGCCTCTCCGCCATCTACGACCGCACCGCCGCCCTCTCGGAGGGCACGTACACGGCGGCGAGCGCCAACATCGCGGCCCCGGACGCCGTCGCCTCCTTCACCGATTGGAACTACCCCCGCCCCTACATCCCCCAGCGCGCCCACTCCGAAGGCGCGGTGCCGGACCCCTACGCGGGGGTCTCCGCCTCGTTCGGCCCGCCGACCGAAGACGAGCGGAAGGTCATCGAGCTGGCCCGCCAGCACGGGATGAATTCGACCATCGTCCGCCAGGCCTTCCTCGAGTCGCGCCGTCAGGGCGTCGACTTCCGGATGACCTTGGCCATCATCGACGCGGAGTCCAACTTCAACCCGCGCGCCACGAGCGGCGTCGGCGCCAAGGGCCTGATGCAGATCATGCCCGGCACCGGCCGCGGCCTGGGCGTGTCGAACTCCAACATGCTCTACGACGTCGCCACCAACATCCGCGCCGGCGTGAAGTACATCAAGGGGCTCTTCAACCAGTTCTCCGACGTCGCCTGGAGCCAGCTCGGCTCGGTCAACCCGTGGACGCGCGCCGACGTCAAGTCGGCCATCGCGGCGTACAACGCGGGGCCCGGCGCGGTCAACAAGTACGGCGGCGTGCCGCCCTACCGCGAGACGCGCGGCTATGTCGTCAAGGTCCTGCAGAACTACCAGCGCTACTCGCGCATCTTCGCGGCCTAAAACAAACCGATCTTACGCCGCCTTCCCCTATTGAGGCGGCGTAGCTTTTTGGTGCCTGCGGTAGGTCCAAGGACTCCGGGTTCCGGACCCGAAGACCCATATCCGAGCCCCGCCGACCGATTACGATAGCTTCATGAAGAGAACAGCCATCTGGGTTTGTTCCGTCCTGTCCGCCGCCGCTCCGGCTTCGGCGCAGGTCATCACGAGCCGGTACGCGCCCGTCGGGTCCTTGGGCGCGACGTCCATCGCCGGGGTGGGGGCGCTGCGCCCCGTCATCGGCGCCCTTCCGCGCCTGTCGCTGTCTTCGCCTCTGCCGGCCGCGTCCCCGCTTCCGTCCGCGGTGCCGACGCCCGCCGCCGCCGCTCCGAGCGTCCAGGCGGCCCAGGTGCCCGCCGCCCAGAAAGCCCCGGATCCCGCGGGGCTGAGGAAGGACGAGCTCGCCGCGCTCTTCGCCTCGGCGAAGGGAAACGTCCCCGCGCGCGAGGACCTGGCCAAGACGCATCTGGGGTTTTACATCAAAGACAAGGATTCCGAGAAGTATCCCGCCATCCTCGTGGGCGAGATGCAGGCGCCCCCCGGCGCCGCGTACGAGGTCCTGCGCGCCCAGCCCTTCCAGTTCGACGTCTCGTACCTGGGCGGGCTGCTGCAGGAGACGATAGACCTCGCCGCGCAGTCGCTCAGGGCCAAGGACTTCGCCGCCCTATCCCCCGTCGAATTCGACGCGGAGGGCGCGCATTGGTTCCTAAAGAAAGGCGGCTTCACGGTGCGCTTCGAGGTGCGCAGATACTACGACCACCTCATCCTTCAGATGCGGACCTCCGGCAAGGACCCGTCCCAGCCTGAGACCGTGAGCTATCTGTACTTCTTCCAAGATATGCCGCGCCGGCCTTAGGGCCTCGCCTCCAGCACGATGTTGAACGGCGTCTGCGTCGCGCGGCGAAAGCGCGTGAAGCCCGCCTGGCGCGCCACGTCGGCCAGCCGCGCCTCCCCGGCCTGGGCGCCCAGCGCCGGCCCGCTGTGGGCCAGCGACACCGGCACGCAGATGAGCGTCGAGGCGGCGTAGTAGACGCGTCCCACCGGGTTGTGGTTCTGCTGGGGGGAGTCCCCCGCGAAGGGCTCGACCAACATCCACGTCCCGTCCGGGGCCAGGGCCTTGCGCACCGCGCGCGCCGCCCCCACGGGGTCGCTCATGTCGTGCAGGCAGTCGAAGTGGGCGATCAGGTCGTAGCCCGAGCCGGGGAACTGCGTCGCCTTCGCCGCCGCGAACTGCACGCGGTCCTCCACGTGGGCCGCGATGGCCCGCTTGCGCGCGGCGGTGATGGAGGGCTCGTGGTAGTCGTAGCCGAAGAACTTGGATTTGGGAAAGGCCTGCGCCAGCAAAATGGTCGAGGCGCCCAACCCGCAGCCGACGTCGGCGACCCGCGCCCCGCGGCGCAACTTCTCCTCGACGCCGTCCAGGGCGGGGATCCAGGACTGCACAAGGTTCGCCGAGTAGCCGGGCTTGAAGAAGCGCTCGGTCCCCTCGAAGAGCAGCGGGTCGTGCTCCCCCCAGTCGAGCCCCTGGCCGGTGCGGAAGTTATCGAGGATGCGCGGGGCGGCCTTGAACGCGGCCATGATGACCTGGTACGCCCCCGGCAGGAAGGCCGGGCTCCCCTCGACGGCCAAGGCCAGCGCCTGCTCGGGCGGCAGCGTGTAGCGCTTGGCCGCCGCGTCGTAGGTGACGTAGCCGCCGGCGGCCTGGTTGTCGAGCCACTCGCGCACGTAGCGCTCGTTCGTGCGCGTGAGGATGGCCAGCTCCTGGGCGGTCACGGGCCCGCCGCGGGCCATCGCCTTGTAGAGGCCCAGCTGGTCCCCGATGAAGACCAGCGCCGCGCTCAGCGCGGCGCCCATGTCGCCCACGGCCTTCCCCATGAAGGCGTCGAGCTTGGCGGGGTCGACGGGCGGGGCGGAGGGGGAAGGGGTCTGTTTCGTGGCTACGGTGCTCATGGCGGGCCTCCTGGCGGGCGTCATGCGGCGACGCGTCTCCCGTCATTATGCGCCCGCGGCGGCGGAGGCTCCAGAGCGGCGGCGTCACGCGCCGTCACGGGGGTTACGGACGGGCGTTCGGTCGGAGGCGGCGCAGCGCCGCGCAGCCCATCAGCAGGACGGCCAGCGGCAGCCACACCCACTTCACCTCGCTGGCCATCACCGTCAGCCCGCGGCTCGTGAAGAAGTGATAGGCCCCGATGGGGGAGACGGTGACGGGAGTCCAGGGGAGGAAGTAACGGGTGTTCGAGAACGGCGCGAAGAACGCGATGCCCATGCCGCCGTCGGTCACGGCGTCGAGGAGCCCGTGGGTGGCCGTGACGAAGGAGAAGTAAAGCCACAGCGGCCGGAAGCCCCAGTTCATCCGGCCGTTCATGCGCCAGGCCGCCAGAGCGCCGATGGCCGCCGCTCCTATAAAGGAGTGCGAGAGCCCGCGGTGACCGAGCACGTGCTCATAGGGGATGCCGAACGCGAAGGCGAGGACGTCGGCGTCGGGAAGGATGGCGCAGTAGACGGACACGACCCAGAAGTAGAACGGGAGGGGGCGCCGCGGGACGAGGTTCCCGGCGGCGACGGCGACCGCGGCGTGGGTGAAGAGGGTGGGCATCGCGCTCCGGCATGATAATTGATTCGTCCCCCCGCATGGGCAAGACGGGTGCCGCCTTTCTCTTATGCCTCCTAGCCGCCGGCTGCGCGGGTTCTCCCCGCCGGGGCGAGCCGGCTGAGCGCCGCAGCGCGGGCGAGGCCGTGATGGGCAACGTCTTCGGGGCGCCGCTGGGCCTCGTCGGGTTCGCGGTCATGCAGCCGCTCTGCGTCCCGCTCGACGTCTTCATCGCCCTGCCGGCGGCGGTCAAAGGGGACCGGGAGTGGAAGGAGTTCGTCCTGGGCTGCCACTTCATGGGGATGAGCGCCGGGTACTGCGCCGGCTACGACGCCGGCTCCTACGCCTTCCGGGACGGCCCGCCCCGCGGGCCCTGCCATTAGGCTAGTTCAGGGTCTGCCGGAACCGCTTCGCCGCCCATAGGAGCGCCAACGCCCCCATCGCGGCCAGCACGGCCAGGTTCGGCAGCACGGCCGCGGGCTCGCCCCCCTTCAGCATGAGGTTCCGCATCACGATGACGAAGTAGCGCAGGGGGTCGAGGTAGGCGATCCAGGCGATGGCGGCGGGCATGTTCTCGATGGGGAAGATGACCCCGGAGAGTTGGATGGCCGGGAAGAGGAACAAAAATCCCGCGAGCATCGCCTGCTGCTGGCTCTTCGAGTAGGAGGAGATGAGGAACCCGCCCGACACCGTCGTGCACACGAAGACCAAGGTCGACAGGGACACGAGCCACAGCGGCCCGCGCACCGGCACCCCCAGCGCGTGCGCCACGAGGAGGAACAGCGGCATGTCGACCATCCCGAGCAGCGCGTAGGGGATGGTCTTCCCCAAGAGGATCTCCCACGGCGAGACCGGGGCGGCGAAGAGGGTCTCGAGCGTGCCGCGCTCGCGCTCGCCGGCCATCGACATGTTCGTGAGGATCACGGTGGTCAGAAACAGCATCAGGCAGAGCGTCCCGGGGATCATGTAGATGGAGGTCTTCCCGGCGGCGTTGTAGAGGGTGCGCACCGAGAAGGCGAAGGGCGCCTCGGCGGGCGCGAGGCCCTCGTCGCGGACGTGCTCGGCCAGGATGGCGCGCGCGTAGTTCTCGATGCCGCGCGCCCGCACGACGTTGAGCGAGTCGATCAGGAGCTGGTAGGAGGCGCCGCCCCGCGACAGGGCGAGCGCCGCCCCTTCGGGCGGCGCGACCAGCACGGCCTCGGCCCGGCCCGAGCGCACCCAGTCGAACGGGTCGCCGCCCTCGGGCCGCACCGGGACGAACCAGCCGCTGGCCTCGAAGCGCCGTTCGAGGCGGCGCGTGAGCGCGTCGTCGGGGCGCGCCGACACGGCGAAGCGGATGTTCCGCACCTCGCTCGAGATGGCCACGCCGAAGACGAGGAGCTGCATGACCGGCATGATGAAGAGCATCCCGCGGGCGCGGGGGTCGCGCAGGGTCTGCACGAGCTCCTTGCGGATGAATCCCAGGATGGTGGGGTTCAAGGTCATGGTTCGAGGTCCGTCTTGAACTTGCGCCAGGCCAACGCCATGAAGAAGGCGGTCAAGAGCGTCAGGGCCGCCAGCGGCCGGGCCAGCATCGCGAAGTCCGGGGCGCGCAGGAACAAAGAGCGCGTCAGCTCCATGTACCAGCGCGCCGGGATGATCATCGTCAGCTTCTGGAAGAATGCGGGCATGCTCTCGACGGGGAAGATGAAGCCCGAGAGGAGCTGGATGGGCATCATCCCCGCGTTCATCGCGACCTGGAACGCCAGCTGCTGCTGGCGCGTGACGACCGAGATCACGAGCCCCTGCGACATCGTCGCGGCCAAGAACAGCGTCGTCGAGAGCAGGAAGAAGAAGGGGTTCCCCAGGAAGGGCACCCGGAACACGAGGCGCGCGAGCGCATAGACGAGGGCGACGCCGCCGAAGCTCAGGAGCATGTAGGGCGCGAGCTTGCCGACTATGATCTCCAAGGGGCGCACCGGGGTCGAGAGCAAGAGCTCCATCGAACCCGTCTCCCACTCCTTGGCCACCGTCAGCGCCGTCAGCAAGGTCGCGATGAGGCCGACGACGACCACGAAGATGCCGGGGACCACGAACCAGTGCGAGTCCAGCTCGGGGTTGAACAGGTAGCGCGTGCGGAGCTCCATGGACGGCGGCGGGGCGTCCGTCAGCCGGCGCCGGACGGTCTGCTCGGCCTCGGCCAGGTACGAGGCGACGGTGCCCGCGTAGGAGTTGTCGGCGCCGTCCAGGAGGACCTGCGCCGAGGCCGGCCGGCCGGCGCGCACGTCCGCCCCGAAGCCGCGGTCGATGACGACCGCCGCCTTCCCGCGCTCGGCGCCCAGGGCGGCGGCCGCGGCCCCCGCCGACGCGACCCGGTCCACGCGGAAATAGCTCGAGCCCGAGAGGACTTCGACGAGCTGGCGCGACGGTCGGCTCAGGTCCCCGTCGGCGACCAGCAGGCCCACGCCGCGCACGTCGAAGTCGATGGCGAAGCCGAAGAAGAGCACCATCAAAGTCGGCAGGCCCAAAGACGCCGCGAGCGTCACGGGGTCGCGGCGGATGTGCCGCATCTCCTTGGCGGAGATGGAGAGGGTCCGGCCGAAGTCGAAGGCGGCGCTCACCGTTCCCGGGCCTCTACGAGCCGGATGAAGACGTCCTCGAGGGAGGGCCGCACCGGGCGGGCCGCGACCCCGGCGGGGGGGGCGGCCAACAGGCGCCGCGCGGCCTCCGGCCCCGTGGTCGAGGCGTGCCAGTGGAGGCCGTGGGGCCTCAGGCCCTGCACGCCCGGGTCCCCCTTGAGCGCCTCGAGCCAGCCGGGCGCGGCCCCGTCCTCGGGGGTGTACTCGAGGAGCGGCTCGGGGAACGCGGCGTCCTTGAGCGTCCCGGGGGCGTCGAGCGCCACGAGCTTCCCGGCGCTCATCAGCGCGATGCGCCCGCACTGTTCGGCCTCGTCCATGTAGTGGGTGGTGACGAAGACGGTCTTGCCGGCGGCGGCGATCTTCCGGATGAGCCCCCAGAAGCGGGCCCGGGCCGCCGGCGCCACCCCCGCGGTCGGCTCGTCGAGGAAGACGACTTCCGGGTCGTGGAGCATCGCGGCGGCCAAGGAGAGCTCCTGCTTGTAGCCGCCGGCCAGCTCCCGCACGAGGGTGTCCGGGTCCTGGTCGAAGCCGACGGTGTCGAAGAGCTCCCGGGTGCGCCGAGCGAGGAGGTCCGCCGGCATCTTGCGCAGGGCGGCCCCGAAGGCCAGGTTCTCGGCGACCGTCATGTCGTCGTAGAGCGTGAACCGCTGCGACATGTAGCCGACCTTGCGCTTGATGGGGGTCAGGCCGTCGGCGGCGTCGAGGCCGGCGACCCGCACGCGCCCGGCGCTCGGCACCAGCAGCCCGCAGAGCACGCGGATGGTCGTGGTCTTCCCGGCGCCGTTGGCACCCAGGAAGCCGAACACCTCGCCCGGGGCGACCGCGAAGCTCACCTGGTCGACGGCCGTGAAGTCCCCGAAGCGCACCGTCAGGCCCTCGGCTTCCGCCGCCCAGGGACCGCTCACCGGGACGCCCCCGCCCGGCGCAGGAAGAGCTCGTCGAAGCTGGCCGCCCCCGCCTCGCGCAGGACCGCGCGGGGCGCGCCTTCGGCCAAGGTCTTGCCGGCGTCCACGAGGTGCGCGCGGGCGCAGCGCTCGGCCTCGTCCATGTAGGCGGTGGCCACCACGATGGTGGTAGCCTCCCCCGCGAGCCGGTACAACAGCTCCCAGAACTCGCGGCGGCTGATGGGGTCGACGCCGTTGGTGGGCTCGTCGAGGAGCAGGACGTCCGGCGACTGCAGCAGCGCGCACATCAGTCCCAGCTTCTTGTACATGCCGCCCGAGAGCTGGGCCGCCGGACGCTCGACGAAGCGCTCGAGGCGCGTGACGGCCAGCAGCTCCGCGCGGCGCGCGGCGTAGACGCCGGGGGGGAGGCGGTACAGGTCCCGGAAGAAGTCCAGGTGCTCGCCCACCGACAAATCGCCGTAGAGCGACTGGCGCTGGGGCATGTAGGCCATCCGCGGGCGCAACTCGGCGAGCGGGACCGCGGCCCCATCGCGGGAGAAGGACACGGTCCCCTCGTCAGGGCGCAGCAGGCCGACCATGGTCCGCAGCAAGGTCGTCTTGCCGGCGCCGTCGGGTCCGATCAGGCCGTGGAGGAGGCCGGCCTCGAAGGACAGCGTCAGGCCGTCGTGCGCCTGGGTCTTCCCCAGGCGCTTGCGCAGGCCCGACACCGCGATGGCGACTCCGGGCATGGGCTTAGAGGGGCAGCAGCACCTCGACGGGCATGCCGGGCTTGAGCGCTCCGTCCGCGTTGTCGAGCTCGACCTTCACGCCGTAGACGAGCCGGGTGCGCTCCTCGCGCGTCTGGACGTTCTTCGGCGTGAACTCGGCCTGCGGGCGGATGAAGGCGATGCGTCCGCGCCGCGCCTCGCGGCCGGCCTCGGGCAGGAAGGCCTGGACCTCGGCGCCGGGCTTAAGGCGGTGGAGCTCGCCCTGCGGCACGAACACATAGGCATAGACGCCCGCGAGGTCGGCCAGGGTCAACAGCTTCGTGCCCGGGGCGACCAGCTCGCCCGGCTCATGGAGCCGGGCCAGCACGGTGCCGGCCAGCGGCGACTCGACGCGGCACCAGGAGAGCTTGAGCGCGGTGTCGTCGCGGCGGTTGCGGTCCCGGTCGAAGGCCTCGAACGGCGCCGCGCCCTCCTTGTAGAGCTGCTCCGAGCGCTTGAACTCGCGCTGGGCGATGTCGGCGGCGAGGCGCACGTCCTCGCAGGCCAGCTCGACGAGGACCTGGCCCGCCTGGACCGCGTCGCCCTCGCGCACCGCGACCTTGGCGATGGTCGAGGAGAGGCGCGGGGACAAGGAGACCTCGGTGGCCTCGACCGTCCCGGCGTAGCGGAAATCGCGGTCCTTGAGGCGGCTCCAGGCCGCGAAGGCCAGGGCCAGCGCGGCCGCCGCGGCCGCCGCGCGCTTGAGTTTTTGGTTCATCGGCCGCCTCCCGCCGCCAGCTGCGCCAGCGTCGCCAGCTGGATCAAAGTCTGCGCGCGCGTGCGCGCGGCCTGGACCTTCGCCTCGAGGTGGCGCAGGTTGGCGCTCTGCACCTCGAGGTAGTTGGCGCGGCCGCCCTTGTAGGACAGATAGACCAGGTCCGAGAGCTCGGCGGCGTCGCCGGCGGCCTGGTCGTCGAGCTCCTGCTGGGCGCGCAGCGACGCGAGACCGGCTCGGGCTTTGTCGCGCTCGCGCGCGAGCTCTTCCTCGGCCTGCCGGCGGCGGAGCTCGGCGGCGGCGGCGAGCCGCCGCTGCGCGGCGGCGTCCTTGGCGGCCTGGCCGCCCTCGAAGAGCGGCAGGCTCGCGGTCAGGCCGACGGTCTTCTGCGTCACGTCGTCGAGCACGGGGCCGTTGGGGTATTGGAGCGCGGCCCCGGCCTGCAGG
>SCTT01000507.1 GCA_004322435.1 bacterium | reverse complement strand
CGGCGGGCCAACGACTGATTGACCAAAGGAGTTGAATGCGTACCATGAGAAAGGAATCTCGTTCCCCGTTGTCGCATCTCGTTCGGCGAGATCGTTGATTCCCTCGCGCCAGATTCGCGGAGCTACACGGCGTCCGCGCAAATCCTAGCACAAGGCGCCCGGCCGTTGCAATTGCAATGAGTGGGATTGCGTTAGCAACGATTCTCGTCTTCCGCAGACCCGCCTCCCTTCGAGCGGCCTCGTGGCACGAAAATTCAACGCCGAGGGGTGTGGGCCCGCGGGGCCCCCGGAACGCCGAGCGTGGGAGGTACACAGTGGCCGTTGATTTCAAAGGGAAGGAAGCGGCCTGGACGCAGCTCTTCCAGGTCATCCGCGAGCAGTTCCCTTACAGCAAGATGCGGGAGTTGGAGGTCCGGGACGGGGCCGTGGTCTCGTTCAAGGCCGTGCAGTACACGTTCGTGTTCGGTCGCGGCCAGCAGGCGCCGCGCGCCCTCTTGCCCTCTGCATTCGATGAGCAATGGCAGCGCTTCATGCGCTTCTGCCAGACGCTCGAGAACGGCGTGGTGGGGGAGGTCCACTTCACGGATGGCCGGCCAGTCCTGGTCTCCATGGAGCGCTCGGGCATGACGTTGGCGGCTTCGGGGGACCTCGTCGCCGCGTAAGCAGAGACTAGCCGGACGCCCTTCGGGGCGTAATCGACACCCGTTCGCTGACCGAAAACCGGAGGCCGAAAGGTGATCACAGAGGAGATCATCCATGGCATTCCACACCGGTCGGACCGTAGAACCCACCCGCGAGCCGGCGCTCGCTAAGAGCGCCGCTCCGCGGGTGGTCGAGGAGCTCCTGGCGGAGGTCCTCGCCCAGTCCAAGCGCAGGGCAGAAGTCGAGGCTTTCATCAAGTCCGTCCACGACAAGGCCCTGCGCACCGCGGGCCGGGCCCTGGAGCGGGACGAGGACGCGCAGGACGCCTTGGCCGAAACCTACGCCAAGCTCCTGGCCGGCAAGACCGAGCCCCGCCACTTCTTCCGCTCCCTCAACCAGACCATCATCGACCGCATCCGCGCGCGGAGGCGGGAGGCCCGCCTGGAAGACCTGGAGACGGGCGACGAGCCGTGCTCCGGGCGCCTGGACGACCAGGACCCCTTGGACATCCTCATCCACCGCGAGGACGAGGAGGAGCGCCAGCGGATGCTGGCGGCGGCGAGACGGGACCCGCGCTGGCGCTACATCAAGCACAGGACTTGGGCCGCTCCCTTGCGGAAGAAATGTGCGGAATCGGCCCCCTCAAACGCATAAGAGAGTGCCGGATCACTTTGCGGGCAGCCTGGTAGCCAGTCAGGCGAGAACTCGGGGAGCATCGTGATCCCCACCTGCCCCAAAAATCAACACGCGGAGGAAGGAAATGGAGAACCCGGAAGGGATGGAAAACCAGCACAAGGAGACCCGCGGCCGGCCGGCGAAGACCATCCGGCTCAGCGTTGACCTGCCCATGACGGACGCCCAGAACGCCCATGCCCTGGCCGGCAAGCGCATGCGCCAGAGCGGGGAGTACGTCTCCCTCGATCGCGTCATTTCCGAGGCCATCCAGGCCTACGCGAAGACGCTGAGCGCGGAGTCCTGAAGCCGATGAAACTCGTCGCCGAGGCCGGCACCCCCACGGGCAGACCCACGGACAGGCTCAAGGGCACGTCCGTGGGTCTGTCCGTGGGTCGGCCTCCGAAAGGAACCCCGGTTTTTGCTGCGGAATCCCGCCCACCTCTAAATCGGCTGCGCCGATTTAGCCGCTCGACCCCGCCCCCCCAACGAACAGATGTTGTGGTGGTGGGGTCGAGTGGACGGTGGGCGGAAAGGACAAAAACCGGGGTTGGAATTGGAATGAAAGAGAACAACCACAGCAACGACTTTCCTGGAAGAACCCACAGCAACGGACTGTGTTCTCCCAGACCCTCTCCAAGGAATAACTATCTCTAATGATGGGGAAGAATTGCGGCTTGAAGGACCAGAAAATAATCCTGACTCCCAGAGATTTAAAGGTGCTCTCGCACCTCGAAAAGTGGGGCATCCTTGGCCTGGGCCAGCTCTTCGGGATTGCCGTGGAGACGGAGGCCGGGCCGCAGGCCAGGGTGGCCCGATTCTTCAACGAGTTCGAGCGGGCGGACTACGGCCGGTGGTTCACGCACAGGCTGATCACCCTGTGCCGGAGCGGACAGCTCAAGGGACATTCGTACGTCAACCATCCCAAGATGTTCACGCTGGCGGAGCGCGGCCATGCCGAACTCGAGCGGCGCAGTCTCTCGCTCGGGCACCGCTATCGGGACTCGCTTTCAGAGGAACTCCTCTCACATGAGCTGCACGTGGCCGCTGTCGGCCTGGTCCTGACCGAACTGTACGGCCTGCGGGTCCGGACCGAACGCGAGCGCTACGTCTGGACCGGGCGAGGCGGGCGCAGCCCGGCGCCGGTCCGGGCGGTCTCGGACCTCTGGGTCGTGGACACGCAACCCAAGGCCATCGAAGTCGAGATGAGCAAGAAGTCCGAGACCCGCTACAAGGAAATCTGGGATGCCTACCGCCTGCGGCTGGAGGGGAACGCCGTCGTCCTGTACCTGACCGCCTGGCCGGACGGCGTGCGTTGCATCCGCCGCTTGGCCCGCCAGTTCCACGCCTCTTTCATCCACGTCTGCGGGTTGGCCGAGTTCCGCCAGACCTGCGGACGCGCTCCCTTCCTGGGAGCGCACGACGGCCAGGTCGTGTCCTTCGGGCCGGCCGCCCCCGCCGCAGTCGCGGCACCCCGGCTCGTCCCGGCGTTGACGCTAGGAGGCGCGCTCGTATGAGCACGCCGCAATTCCTCTTGGTGCTGGCCGTCATGCTGGCCGGCCTGGGCTTCCTCTGGTTCGGCTTCCGCAAGGCCGGGGCCGTCCTGTTCGGCTTGGCGGCCTTCCTCTTCCTGGCCCTGCTGCCCTGGCGGACCGTCGGCCTCCTCATTAAGGAGCACCATGGCTTCGGAGCCTGGGCCGCGCCCCGGATGCCGGTCCTGCGGGCCACGTGGCTGCTCATCTCGGCCGCCTTCGGCGCCGGCGTGGGCGCCGTCGTGGCCTTCGGCAAGGCCGCGCAGGGCCGCCTGCCAGAGTGGGACGAGCCCGGGGAGTTCCCGGAGGTGGACGCGCTCCTGGCGGCGGCCCTGGCCGCTCCGACAACGGGCTCCGCCTTCCTCGGTCTGGCCAACGGTCGCAAGCGCATCACCCTCGGCGCGGCCGAGCGCGAGCGCCACCTCCAGTTCGTCGGCCCCACGCGCTCGGGGAAATCCCAACTCCTCTTCGCCCTCTCGGGTCAGGACATGCGCGACGGGCTGCCCGTCCTTTTCATGGAGGCCAAGGGGGACCGCGGCGATTTTGACCAGTTCCTCCGGATGGCGCAGCGCGCGGGCCGGGTGGGCGCCGTGCGCTACTTCAACCCCCAGGACGGCCGCTCCATGACCTTCAACCCCATCCGTATGGTGCCCGGCCAGGACGCCACCGCCATCGCCAACCAAATCGTGCGCGCCATCGGCCGGGAGCCCACCTCCTCCGGGGAAGGGCAGGACTATTACCGCTCGGTGGATTACGCCAAAGTCCAGAACATGGCGGAGATCTTCTGCGCCATCGGCAAGCAATTCACGCTCCGGGACTGCTTCTTCTACTTCGGCTCGAAGGCGGCCCGGGACAAGGCTTTTGCGCTCTGCGCCGACCGGCGTCTGGTCGGCATCGCCGGGCAGCAGTTCAAGGATTGCCCCGACTCCACGGCGCTCTCCTCGGCCCTGCGCCCCTGGACGACGGGGGCCTTGGGGGCGCTCCTCAACAGCTACTCGCCCCAGATCAAGCTGGAGGATGTCTTTGCGGAGGGACGGCTCGCCTACTTCGCCATCCCCATCGGGCATCTGCAGGTCCTGGCCAATCCTTTGGGCCGCATGCTCATCTCAGGGCTGCTCTCGGTGGCCTCCTCGCGCCAGAAGGCTCGTAAGAAGCCCCAGCCGGCCTCCGTCATCTTGGACGAGTTCGCCGAGTTCGCCACGCCGGTCTTCGCCTCCTTCATCGCCACGGTGGGCTCAGCCCGGCTGTGGACGACCCTGTCTCACCAGGACCTGGGCCAGCTCAAGAAGGTCCAGGGCATGGACGCCGACGCCTTCGCCTCGGCCGTCTTCAACAACACCTCCGGTTGCAAGGTTTGCTTTCGCACCCCGGACCCGGAGGACGCCGAGTTCTGGTCCTCGACCTTGGGGACCTACACCACCACCGATGACACCGAGCGCGTTCAGCGCGGCCTGCTGGGCATCGTGGGGACGGGGGAAATGTCGCGCAGGAAGGTGGAGCAGTTCCGCATCCACCCCAACCGCCTCAAGAACCTCACGCCGGGCACGGCCTTGGTGTTCGCTCCCGGCAAGGAGGCTTGCCTGGCGCGCACCGCCCGCGTCTACCGCCTGCCCGCCCCCGGCCCGTTGCCCGAGCTGGCGGCGCTGGAGACGCCCTTCGAGGAGGGCCTGGACCTCGAGGCCGCGGTCAGTGACCCCGGCGGGGCGGCGCGCATCGAGGACGAAGGAGAGTCTCCCCGATGAGATACCTCCTCGGACTGTTCTTGGCCGGCATGGCGCCCGCTTCGGCTTTCGCCGCCGGCTACTTCCCCCAGGCGAGCATCCCCGTCGCCGCGGGCGCGGTCTACGCGATGGACCGGGACGCACTGGGGAACCTCTATGTCTTGGGGCTGCCGGCCGGGAGCACCCAGTACATGGTGTCGGGGTACCAGACCCCGGACATGACGCCCCTCTTCGTCTTCGAGACCGGCGTCTCCTCGCCGGTGGCCTTCTCCGTGGAGGACTCAGGAATCGTCGACGTCCTGGACGCCTCGACGGCGGCCGTGACTTTGAAGCGCTTTGACAACGCGGGCGCGTTCCTGGGGCAGGCGTCCTACCCTCTGGCGTACACCTATGAGACCAACATCTTGATCTCCGCCTCCATAGACAAGGTGAACGGCCTGGTCTACATCGCCTATAGCAAGTGGGCCACGCGCTTCTGCTTGACCTGTCTGGGCTGCTCCTGCCCGCCGCCCGCTTGGGTCGGCATAATCGAGCAGCACGATTTTAGCGGCGCCCTCCTGCGCTTCATCAACCTGCCCGGCGCGAGCTCGACCGCCGGCTCCTGCTATACGCCCTCGCTCCTGACGCCGGACCCGCAGGGCTCGCTTTACGTGGCCGACAACCTCTGCCAGCATCTCCTCAAATTCTCCATGACCGGTGCCCTGGTGAGCGACGTCCCGGCCAGCGGCTGGTCCGACAACTACTTCACCCCGCGCGGCATGTGGTCGGACCCTGCCTCCCGGCTCTACATCAGCCAGCCCATATGCGGCGCGAGCGGCTGCCAGCCCGGCATCGTGAAGCTCGACGGTGCGGCCAACGTGCTGGCCACCCTGACGGCGGACTCGCCGCGCGGCTGCGCCTGGGACGACCGCGTGCTCTATCTGTCCTCCGCGGGACAGGCTCCACTCCGGCGCTGGGTGGACAACGGCGTGCCCAGCGTGCCGAGCGAAATCGCCCCCATCGGGCCCGTCCTCCAGCATTCTTCCGCCGCGGCCTTGGCCTGGCAACAGGCCAACGACTCCGACGGCGACGCAGTGACTTACTTCGTCGGCCTCGGCACCTCGCCCGGACGGCTTGCGCCCATCGGGGAAGCGACCATGCAGAGCCTTGAGACCCTGCCGCTGACCTTTGAGACCACCTACTACTGGCAGGTGACGGCCGGAGACTCCTACAAGGGGATCCAGCTCCAGCGCCAGCCGGCGCCGGTGGTGAGCTTCCGGCTGAGCCTGAACAACTCGGCGCCGGGCGCCTTCAGCGTCTTCGCGGGGACGGGGACCGCCGTCACTCGGGACACCTCGGTCCGGCTCGCCTGGAACCCGTCCAGCGACCCCGACGGAGACCCCGTGGTCTACGACGTGGCTTGGCGCGCCGCCGGGCAGGCCGTACCGGTCACGTCCACGACGGCGGCGACGACGCTTACAATGAGCGGCCTGGCCTTCGGCGCCACGTACTATTGGTCCCTACGGGCGCGCGACGTCTACGGCGTCGCCACGGCCATGTCAGGTCCTGCCGAGCAATCCTATATGGCCTCTTTCCGAAACTCTCCTCCCGACGCACCGGCCTATCTCGCCTCGCCCTCCGCTTTCTGGCTGCACACGACCTCGCCCACCGTAACGCTGGGTTGGGTTCCCTCCGACGACCCGGACGGCGACGGCGTCTCCCATCGGCTGGACCTCACGAAGGGGGGAGACACTTGGTCGGTCGAACTGGGGACCGCCACCTCGTTCACCGTGCCCGCCGTCTTCGAGACGACCTACTCCTGGCGCGTAACCGCGACGGACTCCTACGGGGCGGCCTCGACCGGGGCTTGGCGGACCTTCATCGCGCATCTGGCCAACCAGACGCCGGCGCCCATCCTCTATACGTCAGCCGACCCCCTCATCACGCGTGCCACGAGCTACGCCCTGTCCTGGCAGGACACGGCCGACCCGGATGGGGACGCCTACTCGTATTCGCTCTTCCTCTCCACCGACCCGGGCCGCCTCGCCTTGGTCCAGACCGGGTTGCGAACCTCCTATCCCTTGGCCCTCCAGTACGGGACGACTTACTACTGGCAGGTGACGGCCACGGACTCCTTCGGCGCTCGCGCCGAAGGGGCCGTCCGCGCCTTCCTGGCCACCTTCAGAAACACCGCCCCCGGGATGCCGACCATCCTCTCAGGAAGCGGCGTGAGCTCCCAGCATACCTTGGCGCCCAGCGCCACGCTGAGCTGGTCCACGGTCAGCGACCCGGATGAGGACCCTGTGGCGTACCGGCTCTGGGTGGGGGGCTCGCCTCAGACGTTGACCTTGGTGCAGAACGGTCCGCAGACCTCCTATAGCCTGCCAAGCCCGCAGTTCGGCACGACCTACTACTGGCAGGCCGACGTCTACGACCCCTACGGGGGCGTGGCGACGACTCCTTTGCAGTCCTTGCTCATCCAGCTCCAGAACGCCGCTCCGGCGGCGCCTGCCGTCCTCACCGGCACCGGCCTGCTCTCCACCCGCAACACCAGCCAGCTCCTCTCCTGGAGCGCGGCCTACGACCCTGACGGGGACCCCGTCAGCTACGAGTTCGCCCTATCGACGAACCCGGCGGCGCTTCCCACGCTCCAGGTCTCGACGGCTACAAGCTACACGCTGGCCTTCCAGTACGGCACGACCTACTACTGGCAGGCCACCGCGCGAGACGGCCTGGGCGGCGTCAGCGCTACCGGAATGCAGGCCTTCCTGCCCGTCTTCCGGAACGCGGCGCCGTCCGTCCCTACCAACCTCTCGAAGGCAGGAACAATGGCCTACCACGGCTGGTCCCCGTCCCAGTCCTTTTTCTGGCAGGACGCGGCCGACCCGGATGGGGACGCCTTTACGTACAGCGTCGCCTTCGGCACCGACAGCGAGCGGCCTGCGTCCTTAGGCTCGGTGCCCCTGGGCCACACCGTGCCCAACCTGGCCGTGAACACCGCCTACTACTACCGTGTCGTGGCCACCGACTACTACGGCGCCGTCTCGCCCTCGCCGCTCAACTGGGTCTACTACCAGTTCACAAACGGCGCGCCTCGCGCTTTCGATCCGGTCGGGCCGAGCGGGCTTGTAGTCACCCGGGATGCCAACCAAACCCTGTCCTGGACGGCCTCCAGTGACCCGGATGGGGACTTGGTCACCTACCGGGTCCACGCGGGGACGTCACCGGGGTCCCTGGCTCCCCGGACCGACACGACCCAAACCTCGATGCAATGGCCCAACCTACCCTTCGGCGCGACTTACTACTGGCGCGTCGAGGCCTTCGACTCCTTCGGAGCAACGACGCCGGCCGGGGGAGGCACGCAGAGCTTCTACTTGGCCTTCCGCAACGCCGCGCCGTCGGCGCCCGGCTATTCGAGCGCGCCCGCCATCCAGGAGTTCCACAATACCTCGCCGAGCCTCGACCTGGCCTGGTCCGCCTCCGCGGACCCTGACGGGGACGCCGTCTCCTATCAGCTGGACCTGGGCCCGAGCACGGGCTCGGCTCAGAGCCACGAACTCGGTGCGGCGACGGACTTCAACCTGGCTCCGCTCTTCGAAACGACCTACTACTGGCGCGTGACGGCCGCCGACCCCTATGGCGGCTCCACGACCGGCCCCTGGGCCAGCGTGCTGGCGCGTTTCGTCAACCGCGCCCCGGCCGTGCCGGGACCCCTGACCGGCACGGGCGCGCTCTCCACGCGCGCCACGAGCCAGGTCTTGTCCTGGAGCTCCGCGGCCGACCCCGAAGGCGACCCGGTCACCTACGAACTGGCGCTTGGCACGGATCCCGCTGTCCTGCCCGTGGTCCGGGCCTCGACGGCGACGAGCTACCTCCTTTTATTCAAGTTCGGGACCACCTACTACTGGCGGGTAACGGCGCGCGACAGCTTCGGGGCGGCCGGCGCCAGCGCGGTCCAGGTCTTCCAGCCGACATTCCGCAACTCCGCCCCGTCGGCGCCGGCCAACCTCTCCAAGGCGGGGACGATTCTCTACCACGGCTGGTCGCCGTCGCTGGCCCTGTTCTGGCAGGACGCCTCCGACCCGGACGGCGACGCATTCTCCTACAGCGTCCAGTTCGGCACGGACAGCGAGCGCCTTTCGACCGTCTCTCCGGCGGCGCTCGGCTACACCTTCTCGAACCTGGCCGTGAACACGGCCTACTACTATCGCATCGTCGCCACCGACATCTTCGGCGCGGCGTCGGCCTCGCCGCTCAACTGGGTCTACTACCAGTTCAGCAACGTCGTCCCGCGGGCCTTCGACCCGGCCGGGCCCACCGGGACCGTCGTGACCCGGGATGCCGACCAGCGCCTGGCCTGGACGGCCTCGAGCGACCCGGACGGAGACCTAGTGACCTATCGCGTCTACACCGGCACCGCCGCGGGCGGCCTAAGTGCGCTGACGGACACGACCCAGCCTGCGGCGCCTTGGCCGGCCTTGGCCTTCGGCGCGACCTATTACTGGCGGGTGGAAGCCTATGATGGCTTCGGCGGCACGACTCCGGCCTCGGGGGGAACCCAGAGCTTCTATCTGGGTTTCCGCAACTCGCCGCCCAGCCCGGTGCTCTACGTGAGCACCGCCGCGACGTACAACCTCCACACGGATTCCCCGACCGTGACGCTGGGCTGGGGGAACAGCTCCGACCCGGACGGGGACCCCGTGGCCTACCGCCTGGAAGTGCGCACCAGCACGGGCGCTTGGCCGGTGTCGGACCTTGCCGGCGCGACCTCGTTCGCGCTGCAACCGCTCTTCGAGACGACGTATACCTGGCGGGTCACCGCCTCCGACGCCTTCGGAGGGGTCGCCACCGGGCCATGGACCTCCTTCATCGCCCATTTCGTCAACCAACCGCCGAGCGGCATCGTCTATACCTCGACCCCCGCCGTTGTCACCCGG
>SCTT01000506.1 GCA_004322435.1 bacterium | reverse complement strand
GTCTCGACCGAGCCGGGGCCGTCCCAGAGGGCCTTCAAGGGGTGCGCCGCCGGGCGCAGGCCGCGGCCGTCGGCCTCGGAGACGAACACGAAGGTCTGGCCGGCGCGCGCCCGCGCGGACAGGTCGGCGTAGCTCAGGCCCTCGACCGCGGAGCCGTCCATCGAGAGCAGCGCGAATTCGGAGGTGCGCAGGGTGTTGTAGAGGGTCCGGCGGGCCTCGTTTGAGTCCTTCGCGCCGCGCGCGGCGATGAGCCGGCCCTCGGCGGCGTCGACGCCGCTGACGACCTCGTAGCGGACGCCGTCGTTCAAGGTCACCCAGCGCCGGCCCGCGTCGTCGGTGACCACGCGGCCGCCGTAGAGGCGGTTGAGCTCCGACTCGGTCAGCCAATCCGCGGCTTTCCAGGTGCGCTTGCCGTCGGCGCCGGGCTTGGTCAAGACCACGAGGGGCTCGAGGCCCTTGGGGTCCTTCGCGCGCCAGGCGGCCTGGAGGTCCAAGAGCTGCCGCTCGGCGTGGAGGGCGGCGTCGACCTCTGAGGGCAGGCCGCGCTCCCAGCGCAGCGCGGCGACGCGGTCGCCGGCCAGGCCGACGAGGGCGTCCAAGGCCAGCATCCCGCGGCCCTGGCGCACCAGGTCCTTGCGGCGCGAGAGGGAGTCGCGCAGCGGGTGCAGGCCGTCGAAGAAGCGGGCGAGGTCCGCGTCGGCCTTGAGCTCCGCCGAGCCGTAGAACCGGGCGACGGCCTCGTCGTACTCGGCCTGCACGCGCAGGAAGCGGTCGAGGGCCATGTCGGTGAGCAGGAACTCGGTAGGCGCGCGGCGCGACTTGAGCGCCTCTTCGCGCAGGGCCTGGCGGGCCTCGGAGAGGCGGCCATGGATCTCCTCGAGGCGGTCCACGGAGCCCCGCACGGCCAGGGGCATGGCCACCGCGTCGAGCACGGCCTTGCGCAGGCGGCCCTCGAGGGCGCGCTCGCGGACGTCGAGGCCGCCGGCCTCGGAGAGCTGGCCGTCGAGGTCCGAACCGATGAGGGCCATGACCTCGGCGCGCGGCGCCCCGGCGTCGCGCAGGCCGGTGAGGACCCGGCCGAGGATCGCCGACACCTGCTGGCGCCGCCCCTCGACGTCTGCCTTGGTCAACAGGGCCAGGCGCTCTTCGGGGGTGTAGTCCGGATGACGGCGGACGAGTTCGGCGCTCTCGGACATCGAGCGATACCAGCGCGCGGCCTCGGCGTAGGCCGCGGCGGCCTCGGGGCCGGCCCCGGGCAAGGCGGCCAGCGCGGCCTCGAGCTTGGCGGCGAAGGCGGGGTCGAGCGAGCGGCGCGAGGCGTAGTCGGCGAGCAGAGCGGTCGGGGAGGCCGGGGCGGGAGCCTCCGGCAAGTACGGCGCCGCGACGCCGCCCAGGAGCTTCTTATGGTCGTAGCCGAGCGCCTCGAGCTCGGTGACGAGCGTGATGAAGTCGCGCTTCAAGGCCGTCAAGGTGTTCGACAGCTCGAGCCACGAGCGCACCAGCGCGTCCTGGGCGCTGAAGAGCTCGTCTTGGGTCGCCAGCCCGCGGTCGACGCGGGCCGCGACGGCCTGGTAGTCGGCCTGGGCCGCGGCGACGAGCGCGGACTGCTTTTCGGCCAGCTTCGCCCGGCCCTCGACGCCGGTCATGAGAAGGTGCAGGCTGAGCGCGAGCTCCTGCATCCGGCCCTGGCTCTCGAGCTCCTTGCGCACCGAGTCCGAGAGCACGCGCTGGAGGCCCGTCTCGATGGAGCGGGGGTCCGGCGCCTCGAGATAGCCCCCGGTGACGGCTTGGCCGCGGAACACGCCGAAGGCGGCCACGGGGGTGAAGCCCTTGTAGCTCATCCGGTCGGCGATGACGTCGGCGCGGATCTGGTGGATGAGCGAGTCCTCGTTGCCGAAGGACTCGGGGATGCCGCCCTCGAAGACGGTCTCCCGGAGGCGGGCGACGTCGAGGGCCCGGACATCCGCCAGCATGCGGCCCGCCAGCGCGGTGACGTCGCCGGTCTGGCCGCCCGCCTCGCCGGGCACGAGGCGCGCCAGCTCGTCGATGGAGGTCGTCGCGGGCAGAGCCAAAAGGGCCTTGATGCGGCCGCCCTGGACGGCCAGGCGGGCGTCCACGGCGCGCTGGAAGGCGGCCAGGTCGCGGCGGGCCTCGCCCGAGGCGGGCAGCGCGGTCTGGGCGTCCAGCCAGCGCTTGAGGCGCACGGTGGTCTCGAAGTCGCTCGTGAGCACCTGGCCGCGGGCGCGGGCGGCGGCGGAGTCGTTTGAGTGGATGCGGGTGGCCTTGTCGGTGCGGAGCTTGGCCAGCGCCATCAGCACGGCCTCGGGCGTCGCCTGCGAGCGCAGCCGGAACTCGACCCAGCTCTCGAGGTATTCCTGGCCGATGGGGTTCATGCCCAAATCCTGCTTGGCGTTGAAATAGCGCACGCCCATCACCGAGCGGGAGGTCTGCGTCTCGGGCGAGAAGACCTCGACGTTGACGTCTCGGCCCGAGTACGCCAGGTCCTGCTCGGCGCCGGCCACGCGGTCGCCCAGCTCGGCGAAGGTCGCGGGCAGCTTGCCCTCGGGGGCGGACCCGGCCTTCGCGTCGAGGCGGGCGAGCGCCCCCTGCAGGAGGAGGATACGGCCCTCCAAGTCCATCGCCTCGAGCCGGCCCTGCGCGTCGCCGCGGCCGCGCGACTCGCGCAGGGCCGACTCGGCGGCGGAGAGCTCGGCGCGGGCCTGCGCCTGGCGGACCGGCAGGTCCTCTTCGTAGGCGGCCCGAGCGCGCTCGGCCTCGAGCGTCTGCACGCGGGCGGCGGCGACGAGGTCGGGGTTGCCGACGCTCTCCTCGGAGAGCGCCCGCGCGAGGCGCCCCAAGGAGCGCACCACCAAGGAGACGGGCTCGAGGCGCAGCTCGTCGACCTTGAGGTTCTTGTCGGCCATCACCTCGACGGCCCGGGCGACCTCGATGCGGCTGTCGAGGACGGCGAGGTCGGCGGCGACGCCGTTCTTGGCCGCGAGGATGACGCGCAGGTCGGCCAGGGCCTTCTCGGGGGTCAGCCCCATGTCGAGGGCCGCGCCGGGCGCCCGGCCCAGCAGGTGGTTGATGGCCGCCCGGGCCTGCTCGCGCATCTGGACGGCCAGCTGCAGGCGGCGGGTCGCCCCGTCGAGCTCCGTCTGGGCCTTCGCGCGGGCCTGCTCGCGGGCCGCGGGGTCGGCGATGGACGCGGTCGCGGCGAGCGCGGCCTCGAGCGCGGGGATGAGGTCCCCTTGGATGAGCTGGGCCTGGCGGCCGGCCTGCGTCCAGGCGACCGTCTGCCGGTAGAACTCGAGGGCCAGGTCAGCCTCGAGCTTGGTCTGGGCCTGGCGGAAGTACGCCTCCTGGCCCTGGCCCTGGCGCACCTGCAGGTCGCGCAGCTCGTCGGTCTTGAGCTCGAAGGTCAGGATGGGGGTGATGCCGACGCCGGTGATGCCGAAGGAGGGCAGCCAGCCCACGCCGGTCGCGGAGATGTTCCAGCCGATGAAGAGGTCGGCGTAGAACTTCTGGATGCGGCTGGAGTTGGCGAGCGTCATGTGCTCGGCGGCCTGGCGGCGCGCCTCGAGCTCGTCTAAGCCCCGCGCCGAGGAGGCGGCCTGGTCGAAGGCCTGCTGGAAGGTGTCGACGCGGGAGGGCGCGCGCTGGTCGGGGCGGGCCCGGCCGAAGGCCTGGTCGAGGCCGGCCCAGCCCTGGGCCAAGGACGCCTGGGCCGAGGCGGTCATCATGCCGCCCGCGTAGAAGCGCCACTGGTCGTAGGCCTCGCGCAGGCGGGACTGGGGGACCAGGCCGTTGCGGTAGCCGCGGATGGCGTCGGCCAGGGCCCGAGCGGACTCGGCCGCGCGCCGGCTCAAGAGCTCGGAGCCCGCCGTCCAGCCGCGGGACTCGAGGCGCTCCGACTCGGCGCGGGCCGCGTACTTCTCCCAGACGCCCCGCATCTCGATGATGGAGGCCTCCGCCTCGAAGCGGTAGGCCTTGTCGCGCTCCTTGGAGGCCGGGTCGTAGATGGGCAAGCGCACGCTGCCGCCGATCCCTAAGACCTGGTTGGCCATGAAGTCCTGGAACTGGGCGCCGAAGGAGAACGTGATCTGGTCCACCCAGGGGATCCAGTCCACGATGTTGAAGGGCTGGTCGCCCAGCGCGTCCTTCATCACCTCGGGGTCGAGGCCCTTCATCACCTCGGTCAGCGGGTCCTGCGCGGCCATGATGTCCTTGATCTGGGCCAGCACGGCCTGGACGTCGGCGGAGGAGAGGTCCGTGAAGGGCAGCGGGTCGCCCTCGGGGCGGCCCACCATCGTGTTGTACCGGATGGCGGCCTGGCGCAGGCGGAGCTCGGCGGCCGCGACGCGGGCGGCGCCGTCGCGGCGCAGCGCCTCGTCGGGGGCGCCCTCGGCCATGGCCTTCGCCATCTTGAGCTCCCACTGGGACTCGGCGACCTCGACCAAGATGCCTTCCCACTCCTTGGTCAAGTCCATCATCCGGGCCTGCAGGCGCATGCCCTCGCGGTAGATGGATTGGACCTTCTGCTCCAAGAGCGCTTTCTGGGTCTTGTTCAAGGTCAGCGTGGTCTGGGTCCCCGCCGTGAAGCCGCCGCCGACGGCGCGGTCGGCCAGGCCGTCTCCGATGGGGTTCGTCGTGAAGCCCACCATGCCGCGCACCCGGGTGTTGTCCATGAAGGCGCCGGCGGCGCGCAGGTCCCGGATGTCCTTGGCGAGCCGCCCGATGTCCTGGCGCACCAGCTTCGAGGCCACGTCGCGCTGGAAGGCGGCCTTGAGCTCCTTGACCCGCGGGTCGTTCTCGTTGCCCGCGTAGAAGCCGTCGAGCTTCGCGTCGAAGCCCTTGAGCGCGGTGCCGCCCGAGAGCTCCTCGGCCGTGTTCGCCGCCACCGCGCGCCAGAGCTGGCCGAGGGTGAACGACGTGTTCATCGAGATGGTCAGGCGCTCGGGCATCCCCGGGTAGCGCGTGCCGTAGCCGATGGCGATCTCGGAGTTGTCGCCCAGCTTCTTGCCGGCCTGCAGGTAGTAGGTCTTCGCGTCGCCGATGAGCCGCCCCTCGGCGCTGACCGCGACGCCCATGTTCGGCAGGGCCACGTTCACGCGGTCCGAGTAGATGTTCTGCTTCTCGCCCATCTCCGCCCCGGCCCGGTTGGTGATGGTCATCCAGGGCTTGCCGGAGGAGTCGCGGATGGAGAAGCCCTTCAAGACCGACACGCCCAGCGACTGCTGGTTGTAGTCGTCGGTGCCTTCCTGCTTGGCCCAGAACATGTCCACGGTGAAGGCGTCTTTGGACTCCATCAGAGATCGG
>SCTT01000505.1 GCA_004322435.1 bacterium | reverse complement strand
GCCGCTCAAGCCCGCGCCGAAGAGCGGATGGTCCCAGCCCATCGCCCAGGCCGCCTTCCAGAGGTAGATCCTCTCGAACTGGCCCTGCGACCGCGCCGCGACGGCGTGGCCCCGGCCGAGCAAAGTCAGGATGAAGGAGCGCTGGGGGGCGAGGAGGTCGGCGGCGAGCAGGGCCATGACGGCCAAGACGCCGGTCGCGGCCGCGGCGCGCCGCAGGCGGGGGACGAAGAGGCCGACGGCGAAGAGCCCGGCCGCCGCGGCGGCGAGCGCGCCGCGGGTATTGCTCATCACGAGCGCCGCGCCGGTCAGGGCGGCCGCGCCCCAGTTGAGCCGCGTCCGCTCCGCCGGGTCGGCGAGCAGGCACGCGAGGCCGCAGAACGCGACCGCCATCTGCTCGCCGAAGGTCACCGGGTGGAGCCAGGCGTGCGCGCGCGGGACGGCCCCCGGGACCCAGAGCCCGCCCGCCCACTGGGCGGCGCCGTAGAGGGCGGCCAGGGCGGCCCCCGCGGCGAAGGCGGCGAGCGGGCGGCGCGGCGAGGCGACGGTGAACGCGGTCGCCAGAAGGGCGTAGAGCCCGAGTTTGTGCGCATCCTTCTGCAGGTTCTCGAGGGGGTGGTACGGGGCGGGGCCGAAGAGCGCCGCCGCGGCGGCGGCCGCGAGGAAGAGGGTCAGCGGAGGGGTCAGCCCGCCGCGCCAGGCCCGCCAATCCACCGCGTCGCCCTCCCGGGCGCAGACGGCGAGTCCGACCGCGGCCAAGACCCAGCCGATGTTGGCGCCGGCGATGGAGACGGGCAGCGAGGCGGCGAAGAGGCACAGGCCGGCTTCCACGAGCCGGCGGCCGCGCCCCTCAGCGGGCACGGGGTGCGCGCCGCGGCGCGTTGGCGAGGTAGAGGGCGACGCCGGCCGCGTGGCCCACGGCCAGGCCGATGGCGGCGCCGGCGACGCCGAGGCTGGGCGCCAGCGAGAGCGTGAGGAGAAGGTTCGCGACCCCGGCGGCGAGGCTGCCGGCGATGGAGATGAAAAGGCCCTTGAGGTCGCGGGCGGCGAAGAGGGCGGCCAGCAGCGAGTGGGCCAGCACGGCCGTGGCGGCGAGGGAGAAGAGCGCGGTCCAAGACCAGCTATGGGGGTAGGAGCGGCCGAGGACGGCCATCGCCACCGAGGACAGCGCGGCGAAGGCCAGGGGGAGGGCCGCCGCGACGCGCAGGCCCCAGCGCTCGAGGAGGTCCCAGGCCTCGTCCTGGCCCTCGTGGCGGCTCGCCAGCGGGATGAGGACGGCCTGGACCATGTTGCCCAACGACAGCGACACCTGGATGGTGGCGGTGAAGTAGGCCGAGTAGACGCCGGCCGCCCGCGCGGAGTCGAGGTGGAAGAGGATGATGCGGCCGGGGGCTTGGATGAGGGCGGCCGAGACGACGATGACGGTGCCGAGGGTGGCGAAGGGGAGGAGCTCCCGCAGGGGGGCCAGGTGCCGCGGGGCCGCGAGGCCGTCGCGCAGCGCCCAGAGCGAGTAGGCGGAGGCCAGGCACAGGCCCACGACGAGGCAGAGGACGAGGGTGGGAGCGTCGGCCCGGCCCGAGGCCATCGCGGCCGCGAGCAGGCCCAGCGCCGAGAGGGCGTAGACGGCCTCGGCCGTGCCGCGCTGGCGGAACCGGCCCAGGCCCTGGAGGGCGCCGCCGAGCGTCAGGTGGACGGCGGTGGCCGCGGCCAACGTCAGGCACAGGCTCCAGAGGGCGGGGGTCACCCCGGTCGTCGAGACCAGGGCGGGCCCGGAGGCGAACAGGCCCAGGACGCTCAGGGCGCCCCAGCCGAGGAAGGCGGTCAGGGCCGAGGCGATGTAGGCCGGACGGCGCGGGTCCTCGGGGTGCCCTCCCATCGAGCGCGCCAGGGCGAAGGGGAAGCCCAGCATCGGGAGGACCTGGACGACGGAGGCGACGGCGATGACGAGGTGGGCGCGGCCGAACTCCTCGGGCCCGAGCAGGCGCGCGGCGAGGAACTGCGTGATGACGGAGGCGCCGCGCGCGGCGACGAAGAAGGCGGCGATCCAGGAGAAGCCCTCGAGGAAGCGGCGCTTCTGCTCGGAGAGGCGCGCGACGCGGCGGCGGAGGGTCGCCGTCACAGCCCGTAGGCGCGCAGGTCGTGGTCGAGCAGCATCCCGACCGAGCGGCCGCGGGCGTCCACGACCGGCAGGACGCTCAGCGGCTGGCGGCGCTCCTTCATGACGCGGGCGGCGTCCGAGGCCAGGTGCTCCGGGCGGGCGGTCGTCGGGCGGCGGTTCATCACGTCGGCGACGGCGAGGCGGCGGGGGTCGAGGCCCTTTTCGAGCGCGCGGCGGATGTCGAAGTCGGCGACGAGTCCCACGAAGCGGCCCCGTCCGTCCACGACCGAGACGGCGCCGGCGTGCTGGCGCGTGATCTCCTCGAGGGTGTGGCGGAAAGAGGTCCCCAGCCGCACCTTCGGGTTGCGGGAGCCGGAGCGCATCACGTCGGCGACGGCCAGGTTCAGGCGCCGGCCGAGCAGGCCGGCCGGGTGGTTGCGCGCGAACCCGTCCGAATCGAAGCCGCGCAGGCGCATCAGGGCTACGGCCAGGGCGTCCCCGGCGGCCAGCGCCGCGGCGGTGCTGGCCGTCGGCGCGAGGTTCAGGGGGCAGGCCTCGGCGACGTCGGGGAGGAGCAAGACGAGGTCCGCCTTGCGGCCCAAGGTCGAGTCGCGCCGCGCGGTGAGGGCCAGCAGGCGCACGCCCAGGCGCTTGAGGCCGGGGAGCATGGCGTTCAACTCCTCGCTTTCGCCGGACTTGCCGATGGCGAGGACGAGGTCGCTTTTCTGGAGCACGCCCAGCCCGCCGTGGAGGGCCTCGGTGGGGTGGAGGTAGAGCGCCGGGGTGCCCGTCGAGGCCAGCGTGGCGGCGACCTTCTGGGCGATCAGGCCCGACTTTCCGACGCCGACCAGCACGACCTTCCCGCGGCAGGCGGCCATCCAGCGCACGGCCTTCTCGTAGGCGCCGTCGACGGCGGCGGCGGTGCGCCGGAGGGCGTCGGCTTCGAGGCCGATGACCCGGCGGATCTCGCGGCGGATGTCCAGGCGGCTCACAGGCGTCATTGTACCAATCCCGTACGCGCGCGCCCGCGCGCGTCCCATGCGGCCCTGAGGGCCTCGCCCAGGCGCGCGAACTCGGCGGCGTGCGTGTGGCGCCGGGCCAGCGCGACGCGGGCCTCGCGGCGGGCGGGGGTCTCGCGGGCGGGCAGGGAGCGGGCCGCGGCGACCCAGTCGGCGGGGGTGGCCGCGACGTAGACGTGCTCGCGGACCTCGTCCATCGACGGGAGGGCCGTCGTCAGGATGGGGCGGCCCATCGCGAGGCACTCGTAGAGCTTGGCGGGGATGACGCCCTTGTGGAACTCGGTCAGGCGGTGCGGGAGCAAAAACGCGTCGAAGGCCTCGAGGCGCCCGACGAGCTCGGCCTTGGCGGTGGGGGGCAGGCGCCGGACCGAGGGCGGCATCGTCGGCGGGGGGCCCTTCGTGAAGCCGCTCAAGGTCACCTCGAAGCCGGCGTCGGCGAGCGCGGCCGGCAGGGCGGGGTCTAGGTCCGGGACCCAGGTGCCGTAGTAGCAGAAGGAGCGCCAAGAGCCCGAGGGAGGCTTGGCCGCGAAAAAGGACTCGTCGACGCCCTGATGGACGCGGAGGACGTCGGGGCGCCGAGGGGCGAGCAGGTCGCGCAGGTACTGGGAGTCGGTGACCACGAGGTCGGCGCGCGCCAGGAGGCGGGCCTCGGTGGCCGCGAAGTCGGCCGGGGCCTGGGGGTGGGCGGCGAAGTGGGAGGCGCAGTCGTAGACGACCAAGGCGGGCTTGAGGAGCTCGAGCAGGGCCAACGTCGTGTGCGTCGGCACGTAGACGACCGCGATGGCGCCGGGCTTGAGGCCGGCGGCGGAGAGCCGTCCGGCCAGGCGCGGGAGCAGCCAGGCGTCGTTGACGGCGCGGAACGCCCCGCGCGTGGGCGGCAGGACGGCGGGCGGGACGACCGTCACGCCTTTGGGCACGGAGCCGGCCGCTTCGTGGGCTCGGCCCGAGAGGCGCGAGAGCCGGTCGCCCAGGCGTCCCAGGTCCGCCAGGCCGGGGTCGCGGAAGCCCGAGTTCTCGACGAAGAAGACGTCCCGGCCGGCGGCCGCGAACTGGGCGGCGAAGATCTGGTGGCGCTGCCAGGCGGAGCCCCAGTCGATCGAGCTTAAGACGACGACCTGGGCGCGCTCGAAGGCGGCGGCCTCGCTCACGCCAGGGTGCGCACGGCGGCGAAGCCCTCGGCGTAGCGCACGCCCAGCCGCATCCCGTCGAGGCGGTCGCGCTGCGTCACCCACTCGAGCCAGGAGCCCTTGGTGCGCTTCATCTCGGAGGCGTGGGTGCGCAGCGCGCGGAGCTTGACCGGCATGGTGGCGGAGACGTCGACGAAGTGGCGGGGGACGAAGGGTTCCTCGGTGTCGTGCCAGTTGATGCGGTACATGAGCAGGTTCGGGCAATGGCGGGCCGCGCTCAGCGCGGTGCGGGCCAGGGCGCGGTGGTCCTGGTGAGCGTCGCCGGTGAAGGGCAGGTAGACGGTGGTCGGCTTGAGTTTGTCTACGAGGTCGCGCAGCTCGAGGACGAAGGCGTCCTCGTAGCGCAGGGAGAAGGTGTCGCGGCCGCCCTCGATGAGCTTGACCCCCAGCACCGCCGCCGCCTTGCGGCCTTCGGCCGCCGCGGTGGCGTCCGAGCGGGCCCCTTCGCCGAACCCCGAGCGGGTCGCGACGTAGAGCGTCACGGCGTCGCCGGCGCGGGCGTGCTTGGCCAACGTCCCGCCGCAGCCCAGCTCCGCGTCGTCGAAATGCGCCCCCAAAGCCAGCACGGCGTTGCGCTTAGAAGACATCGCTATCCCCCTTCCCTATTCTCCAAAAAGAGGCGTCGGCGGCGAAAGCCTCCCCCGCGGGGGTCAGCGCCTTCGCGACGAAGTGGGTGGCCGGTCCGCGGGGCGCCAGGCCCCAGGACTCCCAGAGCTCGGCCTTCGGGTCCCGGGGCCCGGCCCAGGCGGAGACCGTCTCGGCCCCGCGCTCTTTGAACCAGGCCGCCGCCGCCGCCAGCAGGGCGTCCGCCGCGGCGGGCCCGTCGTGCCAAAGCTCGAGGACGTCCCCGACGCGGCCGGCGGGGAAGAACTTCGCGGCGGCCCAGCCGGAGAGCCGCCCCGCGTCCATGACATGGAAGGTCCGGTAGTCGGCCCCCGGCCGGAGCGCGAAGCGCCACTGGACCCAGGCGGCGTCGCGGCGCAGGGCCAGGCCGTGCTCGGGGCGCGCGCGCCGCCAGAACGAGTCGAGCTCCGCCGCCGGCGGGAGCCCCTCCCGGGCGGGGGCCGCGTCGGCGCGGCGCAGGCCGGAGAGCGGCGCCTCGTAAGCGCGAAGGTCCCCGAGGTCCAAAAACCCCAAGAGGCGCTTGAGCAGGGGGTAGGAGCGGTCGTTCGGGAAGGCGTAAAGGAGGTCGAGGCCGGCGGTCCGGCACGCCGCGAGGTTCGCCTCGGCCAGGTCCAGGAAGAGCCCCAGGTCGCGGCGCTCCGGATGCGTCATCAGGTCCGTCCATAGGCCCAGGCGCAGCCCGCGCCCGCGGGCGTCGGCCGGCGAGACGAGCGTCCCGACGTGCGCGACGACGCGCCCGCCGTCGTCGGCCACCGTGCAGACGCTCGGGCTTCCGGGGCGGCCATGGTAGCGCCACTGCCAGACGGGATGGGGGAGCTCCCGGGCGTGCGTCGCCGAGAACAGGGCCTCGACGCCGGGGCCGTCGGCCGGGGTCGCGGCCCTCAGCGTGAGCGGTGCCATGCCAGCGTGTCCTCGAGGCTGCGGGCGAGCGGGGTGCGCGGGCGCCAGCCGGTCTCCCGGGTCAGGCGGGCGTGGGAGCCGACGATGCCGCGCACCTCCGCGGCGCGCAGCCGCGCGGGGTCCCGGACGGCCTTCATCGGCGCGCGGGCGGCGGCGAAGACGAGGCGCAGCACCTCGGACATCGGGACGGCGCGCCCCGAACAGACGTTGTAGGCGCCCGGCGTCCCGCGCAGGCCCAAGAGGAGCAGCGCTTCGGCGGCGTCGCGCACGTCCAGGTAGTCCCGCGTCGGCCGCAGGTCGCCGACCCGGATGACGCCGCCGCCGGCGCGCTCGAGGCGCGCGGCCTGGGCGGCGAAGGCGCCCGGGGCGAGCGACTCGGGCGTGCCCGGCCCGGAGAGGTTGAAGAGCCGGGCGACGCGCACGTCGAGGCCCTCGGCGGCGAAGGAGAGGGCCGCCAGGGTCTGCGCGCGCTTGGCGCGGCCGTAGGCGGCGGCGGGGGCGGGCGGGACGCCTTCGGACACCGCGCCCGGCGGGGGGGCGCCGTACTCGGCGCAGGACCCGGCGACGACGAGGCGCGCGCCCGGGGCCGCGCGCACGAGGGCGGCCCCGACGTTCAAGACGGCGGCGACGTGGTCGCGCCAGAGGGCGCCGGGCTCCGAGGCGCCGCGGCCGCCGGCGAGGTGGAAGACGAGGTCCGGGCGCGCCCGCTCGACGAGTTTGCGCGCGGCGGCGGGGTCGGCGAGGTCGGCGGCGCGCAGGCCGGGACGCGGGCGGCGCGCGGCCAAAGTCAGGCGGGCGCGCGGCAGGCGGCGGCGGAGCATCGGGACGAGGGCCGCGGCCAGGTAGCCGCCCGCCCCCGTGACGAGGACGCGGCGCGGGGCCATCAGGAGTATTTCGCTCGGCCGCGGGCCGTCTCGAAGAGGCCCTGGGCGGCCTCGTAGTCCTCGGGCCGCCCGATGTCGAGCCAGTCGGCCTTGGTCTTGTAGCCGAGGACCCGGCCGCCGTCCTCGCGGATGCGGGTCAGGAACTCGGGGATGCCCAGCGGCCGGCCGGGCTTGAGGAGCTTGAGCGCCCCGCGGGAGAACACGTTGACCCCCATGCTGACCTGGTAGCGCAGGGTCGGCTTCTCGTCCCAGCCCGAGACGAGGCCGTCATCCCCGAGCTTCACGACGCCGAAGGACACCGTCGTCGATCGCTCGCAGACGGCGACCGTCGCGTCGGCCTTCGCGCGGCGGTGGGCGTCGTAGAGGGCCTTGAAGTCCAGCGTGGTCAGGATGTCGCCGTTGATGGTCAGGAAGTGGGGCGCGAGGCCCTTCACGCCGCGCAGGGCGCCGGCGGTGGAGAGGGGCTTGGTCTCGCGGGCGTAGCGCACCCGCAGGCCCCAGCGGCGGCCGTCGCCGCAGAAGGCCTCGATGAGCTCGGCCAGGTGGCCGACGGAGACGACCACGTCTTTAAAGCCCCGGCGCTTGAGCTGGCGCAGCACGACCTCGATGATGGGGCGCTCCCCGACGGGGACCAGGGGCTTCGGGAGGGCGGTGGTGAAGGGCCTCAGGCGCGTCCCTTTGCCGCCGGCGAGGATGACGGCCTGCATCAGACGTTGTAGAGCCCGGCCTTGTAGGCGTCGAGGTTGGCGCGCACGTGCTCGATGGTGCGCACGAGGCCCTGCTCGAGGGTGAAGCGGGGCTTCCAGCCGGCGAGCTTGGCGGCCAGGCGCGCGTCGGCCAGAAGCCGGAAGACCTCGCTGGCCTCGGGGCGCACGCGCTCCTTGTCGGTGCGGACCGCGGCGTCGCGGCCACAGAGGGTCATCAGGAGCTTGACCGTCTCGCCGACGGTCACGCCGCGCCCGGTGCCCAGGTTCAGCGTCCGGCCCACGGCCTTGGGGGCCGCGGCGGCGGCGAGAAAGCCTTCCACGGTGTCGGCCACGTAGTTGAAGTCGCGCACCGGCGTCAGCGAGCCCAGCGCCAGCGTCTTCTTGCCGGAGAGGAGCTGGCAGAGCACGGAAGGGATGACGGCGCGCGCGGACTGGCGCGGGCCGTAGGTGTTGAAGGGGCGCACGGTGACGGCCGGCAGGCCGAAGGAGCGGTGGTAGCTCTCGACGAGCTTGTCGGCGGCGATCTTCGAGGCCGAATAGGGCGACTGGCCCTGGAGCGGGTGCTCCTCGTCGATGGGGGTGTAGCGGGCCGTGCCGTAGACCTCGGAGGTGGAGGTGTGCACCAGGCGCGCGACGCGGCGGTTGCGGCAGGCCTCGAGCACGTTGACCGTCCCGGTGACGTTGGTGTCGACGTAGCTCTGCGGCGCGCGGTAGGAATAGGGGATGGCGATGAGGGCCGCGAGGTGGAAGACCGTGTGGCAGCCGGCGACGGCCTCGTCGACGCAGCGCGGGTCGCGCACGTCGCCCATCAGGACGTCCACGCGGCGGGCCAAAGCGGGGTCCAGGGCCTCGAGGTGGCCCCAGTCGCCGCGGCCGTTGTAGCGCACCAGCGCGCGGACGCGGGCCCCGCGCGAGGCCAGGGCCTCCGTGAGGTGGGAGCCGATGAAGCCGCCCGCCCCGGTGACGAGGACGCGCTTGCCGTTCCAAGGGGCCATCGCCGTCATTTTAACCATTTGGAGCGCGCGCGGGCGGCCGAGCGCTTGAGCCCCAGGAGGGCGTCCACGGCCTTGTCCCCGGCGCGGGCGGCGGCGAGCAGCGCCGCGGCGGCGAGGCGGGCCTTGGGGGGGGCGGGCAGGCCGGCCAGGGCGTCGGCCTGCTCGGGGGAAAGCCAGAGGCCGGCGCGCTTGACGCGGACGGCCGCCGGGCCCAGCGCGCCCTCGAGGTCGGGCCGGCGCGAGAACAGCTCGGCGTAGATGCGGCGCATCTCGGCGCGCTCGCGGCCCACGTCCCAGCCGGCGCTCGTCGGGATGACCCGGATGCGCACGAGCGGCGCCGGGACGTAGTCGAAGGCCCCGGTCCCCGCCAGGCGCAGGAAGAGCTCGTACTCCTCGGCGATGCGGAAGTCCGGCTTGAACCAGCCGCCCGCCTTCTCGACGGCCGAGCGGCGCATCACCGCCGCCGCGCAGGGGACGAAGTTGTAGAGGGTCAGCTCGCGCAGCACGTCGCCGCGCCGCAGCGGCGCGCGGTCCGAGTAGCGGCCGAGCGAGCGCCCGGCCGCGTCGATGTAGGTCGCGTCGGAGCCGACGAAGGCGACCGCGGGGTCGGCGAAGAGCGGGACCTGTCGCTCGAGCTTGTCCCGCTCCCAGACGTCGTCGTGGTCGAGGATGGCCAGGAGCTCGCCCCGAGACAGGGACTGGGCCTTGTTGCGCGCCGCGCCCAGGCCCGCGTTGGCCTGGCGGTGGACGACGAGAGGCCGCCCGGCCTTCCGGTGCCGCTCCAAGATGTCCGGCGTGGCGTCGGTAGAGCCGTCGTCGACGGCCACGACCTCGTAGTCGCCGTAGGTCTGGGCCCACACCGACGACAGGGTCTCGTCGAGCGTGCCGGCCGAGTTCCAGCAGCAGACGTTGACGCTGACCTTGGGCAAGGGACCTAAGCCGGCTGTTTGGCGAACAAGCCCTTCACGGCCGCGATGACGGTCTCCACGTCGGCGTCCGAGAGC
>SCTT01000504.1 GCA_004322435.1 bacterium | reverse complement strand
CATCGGCGGCCCCAGCCGCGGCGGGGCTCCGGTCGGCAAGGGCCTGGCCCGGGTGGATTTCGGCGGCGGGGCGCTCGTGACCCAGCACAAGCAGTCGGCGACGGCGGCCGCGGCGGCGGGAAAGCTCACGCAGACCGAACTGAACGCGTTCGTCGGGGCGTCGGTCGTCGGCATCCTGGCCTCGGCCCGCGCGGCGAAGTACGCCTACAACGCGGACATGCGGAACGCCGCGCTCGTCCTGCCCAACGCGGTCTGGACGCCGCTGGCCGGCCACCTGCGCTATGCCAACGGCTACGCGGACACGAGTCTCAACGTGGGCGTCGAGCTGCCCTTCTTCCCGATGGTGACGCCCTTCGTCGGCGCGACCTACACGAAGTTCAAGGAGCTCTCCACCGCCGCGGGCGGCCGCCCCGGCGACACGAAGGCCTACACCGCGGGCCTCCGGGTCGGCCTCGAGATGCTGGCCCTCGAGGCGCAGTTCCAGCACGTGGCCCAGGCGGGCCCGGCCAAGGAGCGCAACTACGCGGGTCTCGGCGCGCAGCTGCGGCTCTAGGCAGATAAATTGATTCACCAGGCTTGATGGGAGAATCGACGAAGTCGCGGGGGTTCCGGGCCCTGCTGTGGTCGCAGGCCCTGTCGACGTTCACCGACAACGCCTTCAAGACCTACGTGGCCCTGTGGGCCGTGCGGGAGTTCGGGGGCGCCGAGGCCGGCAAGCTCATCGCCGGCGCGGGGGCGCTCTTCATCCTGCCGTTCATCGTGCTCTCGCCGATGGGAGGCGCCTGGGCGGACCGCCTGCCTAAGCGCGCGCTGCTCCTCAAGCTCAAGGGGGCGGAGCTCGCCCTGATGCTCGCGGCGACGGCGGCCCTGGCCGCCGGCTCGGTGCCGGCCCTCTTCCTCATCCTGGCCTGCCTCGGCGCGCAGGCGGCCCTGTTCTCCCCGGCCAAGCTGGCCGTCCTGCCCGAGCTGGTGGAAGAAGAGGGGCTCTCGTACGCGAACGGCCTCGTGCAGACGTTCTCCTTCGTCGGCATCGTGCTCGGGACCCTGACCGCGGGCCTGCTCGCCGAGAACGCCTCGCCGCTCGCGGCCGGGTGGGCCGTGTCCGGGTTCTCGGCGGCGGGCCTGGCCGTGACGCTGCTGCTGCCGCATCTGCCGGCGAAGGGCGGCGCCGCGTCTGCGCTGGGGTTCGCCGCGCGGGTCCGGGAGGACTTCGCCTCGCTCGACGCGGAGCGCGGCGTCTGGGAGGCCACCGTCGGCGCGGCCTTCTTCTGGTTTCTGGGCGCCGCCCTCCAGATGAACCTCCTCGTCTACGGCCGGGAGGTCCTGGGCCTCGGCGAGACGGCTCTCGGCGTCCTCCAGGCCGCGATGGCGCTGGGCATCGGCGCGGGCAGCTTCGCCGCGGGGCGCCTGTCCCGCGAGCAAGTCGAGCTGGGCCTCGTCCCGGCCGGGGCCGCGGGCCTGACCCTCTCCTCCGCGGCGCTGGCCTTCTGCGGGCGCTCGCCGGAGGCCGCGGCCGCCGGGCTGTTCGCTCTCGGCTTCAGCTCCGGGCTCTTCGTCGTGCCGCTGCAGTCCTTCATCCAGCAGCGCGCCCCGGAGGACCGCCGCGGCCGCGTCATCGCCGCGGGCAACACGCTGGCCTTCTCGGGCGTGCTGGCCGCCTCGGCTTTCTTGTGGGCGATGGACGGGGTCTTCCGGCTGGGCGCCGCGCAGGTCTACGGGGTCGCCGCCTGCATGAGCGCCGTGGTCGCGGCCTACATCGCCTGGCGCCTGCCGGACTTCCTGCTGCGGCTGTGCCTGTACCCGCTGGCGAACCTCTTCTACCGCATCGAGGTGGAGGGGGGGCGGAACGTCCCGCTCCGGGGCGGGGCTTTGCTCATCGCCAACCACGTCTCCTTCCTCGACGCGGTCTTCATCACCGCCGCCTGCCGCCGCCTGCCGCGCTTTGTCATGTTCCGCGGCTACTACGAACACCCGGTGCTTCATCCTTTCGTGAAAGCCATGGGCTGCCTGCCCATCGCCGACGTGGACGGGCCGCGGGCCATCGTCAACTCGCTCAAGGCCGCGCGCGCGCGGGTGGCGGAGGGCGAGGTGGTCTGCATCTTCGCCGAAGGCGAGATCACCCGGCACGGCCAGATGCTGCGCTTTCGCAAGGGCTTCGAGCACATCGTGAAGGGCTTGGACGTGCCCGTCGTCCCCGTGCATCTCGACCGCGTGTGGGGCAGCATCTTCAGCTTCGCGGGCGGACAGTTCTTCTTCAAGCTGCCGCGCAAGCTGCCGTACCCGGTCACGGTCAGCTTCGGGGCGCCGCTGTCTTCGTCGAGTTCGGCCGCCGAGGTGCGCCATGCCGTGCTGGACCTCGGCGCCGCGGCTTTTTCCCTGCGCCTCTCGGAGACGCCGCCGCTGGGCGTGGCGTTCGCCCGCGCGGCGCGGCGCCGCTGGCGGCGGCGGGCCCTGGCCGATTCGATGGGCAAGGACCTCACGTTCCTCAAGGCGCTCGTGGGAAGCTTGGCCGTCGGAGAAGCCCTGCGCGCCCGCTGGCCCGGGTCCTCCCCGGTGGCCCTCCTCCTGCCTCCCAGCGTCGGCGGCGCGCTGGCCAACCTCGGCGCGGTGCTCGAGGGCCGCACGACGGTCAACCTCAACTACACGGCCTCGCGCGAGACGGCGCTCGACTGCGCCCGCCGCGCCCGGGCGCCCGGCATCCTGACGTCCAAGCGCTTCATCGAGAAGCTCGGCTGGGAGGCCTCCCCCGAGATGGTCTTCCTCGAGGACCTCGCGGCGACGGCGCCGCGCGTCTCGCCGGCCCTGCGGGCCGCCGCCCTGATGCTGCTCCCGCGCGCCCTCGGCGAGCCGTTGGCGCTCTCGCGGGCGCGCGTCGCGCTCGACGACACCGCCACGGTCATCTTCACGAGCGGCTCGACCGGGTCCCCCAAAGGGGTGATGCTCACCCACCGGAACATCCAGGCGAACATCGAGGCGCTGGGCCAGATCTATCAGGCCCTCCCGAACGACGTCTTGCTGGGCGTGCTCCCGTTCTTCCATTCCTTCGGCCACACCGGGGCGCTCTGGTTCCCGATGACGGCCGGCTTCGCGGCGGTCTACCACCCGAACCCGCTCGACGCCAAGGTCGTCGGCAAGCTGACTCGCGAGTTCTCGGCCACCTTCCTGCTGGGGACCCCGAGCTTCCTGGCCGGCTACATGCGCCGGGTCGAGCCGGAGGACTTCAAGTCCCTGCGCACCGTCGTCGTCGGCGCGGAGAAGCTGCGCGAGGAGGTCGCCAAGGCGTTTCAGGAGAAGTACGGCCTGACCCCGCTCGAAGGCTACGGCTCGACCGAGCTCTCCCCGGTGGCCTCGCTGAACGTCCCCGACGTGCGCCTGGGCTCCGTGCATCAGACCGGCACCAAGCTCGGCACCATCGGCCACCCCCTGCCCGGCGTCAGGATGAAGATCGTGGACCCCGACTCCGGCGCGGAGCTGCCGAACGGGACCCCGGGGCTGCTCCTGGTGAAGGGGCCCAACGTGATGAAGGGCTACCTGGACGACCCCGCGAAGACCGCCGAGGTGATGCGCGACGGCTACTACGTGACCGGAGACATCGCCTCCTTCGACGACGACGGGTACCTGACCATCACCGACCGGTTGAGCCGCTTCTCGAAGGTCGCCGGCGAGATGGTCCCGCACATCAAGGTCGAAGAGGAGCTGCACCGGGCCGTCGGGACCTTGGAGCAGACCTTCGTGGTGGCGGCCGTTCCCGACGAGAAGCGGGGGGAGCGCCTGGTCGTCTTGATGAAGGGGGCGCAGGACCTGGACGCGTTGCTCGCCAAGCTCAAGGCGGCGGGGCTGCCCAACCTTTGGATCCCCGGCAAGGAGTGCTTCCATCCCGTCGAAGGCTTCCCGCTGCTGGGCTCGGGGAAGCTCGACATGAGCGCGCTCAAGGCCAAGGCTCGCGAGCTCGAGAAGGTTTCGTGAGCGGCTACGTCGACGTCCACTGCCACGTCGCGGCGCTCCCGACCAAAGACAACGGCTGCCGCATTTCCGAGAAGATGCTCAAGAGCCCCGCGGCGCGGATGGTCGCGACGCTCCAGGGCTTGCCGCTCGACCGGCCCGAGGAGGCCAACGAGAAGTATCTGGCCAAGCTGATCTCCGAAATCGAGTCCTCGAAGAAGCTCTCGAAAGCCGTCGCCTTGGCGATGGACGGCGTGTACGACTCCTCCGGGCGTTTGGACGAGGCGCATACCGAGTTCGTCATCTCGAACGACTACGTGGCTTCCGCCTGCAGGAAGAGCCCTCGGCTGCTGATGGGGGCCTCGGTCAATCCTAAACGGCGCGACGCTTTAGACGAGTTGTCTCGCGTCGCTTCGCTGGGGGCCGTGCTCAACAAGGTCCTCCCCAACGCTATGGTCTTCGACCCGGCCGACAAGGCCTTGGGGCCGGTGTGGAAGAAGATGGCGGACCTGGGGCTTCCGCTCTTGTCGCACATCGGCTTCGAGTTCACGCTCATCGGCCACGACCAGAGCGTGGGCTTCCCGGAGCGGCTGATCCCCGCGCTCGAGCAGGGCGTCAAGGTCATCGCGGCGCACGGGTGCTCGAACGGCGTGTTCTTCGGCGAGCCGCACTTAAAGACCATGGACGAGATGATGGCGAAGTACCCGAACTTCTACGTGGACCTGTCCGCGCTGACCCTGCCCAACCGCGTCGGGGCCCTGCTACGGCTGGCGCGCCGGCCTGAATTGGCGGGGCGGTTCCTCTTCGGCACCGACTATCCGCTGCCCTGCCTGTCCTATCCCGCCTTGGCGGGAGGGCTGGGTGCCTTCTGGGGGGCGTTCACGGCGGGGAACAAGTTCGACACGCAGGCGGCCGTGCTCGAAGGGCTGGGACTGGCGCCGGCGGCCGACCCGGCGAAGGTTTTGCGGCTCTAGCGCGCCTCGATGCGCGAGTCTTCCCACCAATAGGACTTGTACCGGTCGTGGTTGTATTCCGGCTTCCGGGGACGCCCGTCCGGCACGGCGGGCGTGTTGAGCGCGTTAGGCGCGTAGCCTTTGACGGAATAGGCGAAGACCTCGCGCAGCCCGCGCTCGGAGTCGACGGCGAGGTCCCGCATCCGGAAGCCGAAGTACTCCCACGGCGCGGGGCCCGTGTAGCCGACGACCGAGCCCCCGCCCTGGCTGATGACGAGGAGGGAGTCCTCGGCGGCGATATGGAGGAAGCTCTGGACGAGGCGCATCACCGGACGGGCCTTGAGGTAGACGCTCTCCCAGACGTTCGAGAGGTCCAGGGCCCCCAACGCGACGCCGGAGCGCCCCAGCGCCGAAGTCAGGGCCGACACGGAGGCCGCGTCGCCCAGGTCCATCGCCAGCGGCTTGATGCGCCCCTGGTCGGCCATCGCCTTGACCTTGCCGTAGAGCGCGTCGTCGCGCAGGTAGTTGGCGCCCGCGAATTCGAAGGGGCGGTGTTCCTCTCCCGGGGTCCCGGCCGCGGCGAGCCAAGGCAGGCGCCGGTGCAGGAAGCCGCGCACGTCCTCCTTCAGCAGCGTCCACCGCGAGGCGCTCAGGTTGCGCGTCTGATATTTGCGCCAGGCCTTGAAGTTCCCCGGGTCGGAGAGCAGGGGGATGAGGTCCCGCATCCCGCGCTCCCGTGCCAGCTCCACCCAGCGGCGCTGCGGGGCCTGTTCGCGCAGGGCGGCGTACTCCGCGCGCGAGCGCGACAGGCGCAGCAGGGCGATGTTCGTCCGGTTGTAGGCGACCACGTGGGGGTCGATGTCGGCGAGCACGAGGTGGGTGATGGCCGGGGCCAAAGCGGCGGCGATGAACCCGCGCTCGGTGCCCACCGTCACATAGGCCCCGGCGGGGGCGCGCTCCAGGATGGGGCGCATGTCGGCGGGATGGCGCTCGTTGGGGACGACGAACTTCCCGGGGTTCTCGAGCGCCGGCGCGTCGGTCTCGAGGTCCGCGAGGAAGCCCCGCCCGTCGAAGACGGCGCCGACGTCCGGGGCTTCGGGAGCCGCCTTGGCGGATGCGGCCGCGTTCAGGGCGGTCCCGGCGGGGGAGGCGGCCAGCGGGGAGGCTTGGAGCGGCGCCGGCGCGACGACAGGCTGGGCGCGAGCGGCGACGGGGAGAGGGGCGGGACCCAAGACCGGAAGCTTCGTTCCGGGCGCCGTCAGGTGGGGGCTGGGAAGGGCCGTCGTGAAAAAGCGAGGCGTCAGGGAGGGGGCGGCCCGGATGGGCTGAGCCGAGGCGGGCGCCGACAGGGCGGCCGCGCACAGGGCTACGCTCAGAGCGTGCATAGCCTCAGGGTAGACGGGAGGTCACCCGTCGGGGAGGGCCAACCGGACCCTCCGGGCGACCGATGGTCCTAGGCGGCTCCGTCCTCGAACCGGAACTGTCCGGACATGCTCAGTCCGCGCAGCGCACGGCGCAGTCGACGGCGGGGTCCCGCCCGCCGCATTCGAAGGATTCGACCTGGGTCGCCCACCAGCCCTTCTCGCTGACCTTCTGCGGCCAGCCGCGCCGGGTGGTGCACAGGGTCTCGTCGAAGTGCTGGTAGTCGTAGCCCTCGCTGGCCTTGGGGTTCTGCCGCATGCAGGTGAGGTCGGCCGCGACGGTGTAGGTCTCCTTCCCGCGGCAGTAGTCCGACTCCTGCGGGTAGCAGCTTGCGGTCATGTTCGCGCCGAAGCTGTGGACCTGCCAGCCCGCCGGGCAGCGGAGCTTGGAATTGTACTGGACGTACACGGGCGCCTTCGAGACGTAGTCGGAATTCCCCGCGCACAGGGCCGGACATTGGGGGTCGTCGGAGCGGCAGCGGTCGGTGCAG
>SCTT01000503.1 GCA_004322435.1 bacterium | reverse complement strand
GGCGCTGCGCGCGCTCGCCCACATGGGCTCGCCCGAATCTTTGCCCGCGCTGCGCAAGGCCGCCACGGACCCCGACCCGCAGGTGCGGGACGCGGCGGCGGCCGGCCTGGCGCGCTTGGGCGACTCGGCGGCCTTGGACAAGATTTTCGCAAACCTCTCGAGCGACGACCCGGCGGTGCGCACGAAGGCCGTCGAGGTGCTCGCCGAGACCGGCACGGCCGCGGTGCTCGAGAAGATCCGCCCGATGGCCGAGGACCCGGTGTACCAGGTCCGGGCCGCGGTGATGACGGCGCTGGGAGCCTCCGGCAGCCCGCTCGTGCTGGCCGAGCTCCTCAAGGGCACCGAGGACCAAAACGAGCTGGTGCGGGCCAAGGCCGTCGCGGCTTTGGGCCGCCTGGGACAGCCCGGCGCCGCGCAGTACCTCGAGGACGCCCGCAAGAAGGCGCCCAACGTGTACATGGAGCTCTTGGCCGTGGCCGGGCTCGCGCGCCTGGGCGAGCCCATCGACAACTCGGCGGCCCGCCGCTCGCTCTACCAGAACGACCCCGACACCAAGCTCCTCGCCGTCGAGGTGCTCGAGGCCTCCGCGGCCCGCGCCCACGAGAAGGGCGCCGCCGTGGAGGAGAAGTCCGCCCTCGAGGACCTCGAGAACGCCTTAGACGACGCGGAGATGAAGGTCCGCGTGCGCGCCGCCGCGGGGCTCGTGCGCCGCCTGCAGAAGGCCCCGGTCCGGGGCGGCAAGTGAAGGCCCTCCTCGCGCTTTTGGTCCTCGCGGCCCCCGCCTCGGCCGTGATGCCGGGGCGCGACGCGCGCTCCGAGGCCCGCCGCTTCGGCTTGGACAAGCCGCCTTCCGGGACGGACGCCAACGACCCGCGCCGCGAGGCGCGCGAGGTCGACGCTTTCAACCGGGCCCACCGCGGGCGCTGGAACCTCAAGTTCGGCCCGATGGGAGTGGGCCCCGGCGCGGCCGCGGGCGACCGCCTGAGCGCCAAGGAGGCCGCCGAGGTCTTCCTGCGCGAGCGCGGCCCGGGGCTGGGCCTCAATCCCAACCAGCTGCGGCTGTCGCTGGCCCGGACCATCGCGGGCGCGCACCACCTCCTCTTCGAGGAGGTCGTCGACGGCGTCCCCGTGGAGTTCTCCACCGTGAAGGTCCACCTCGAGGAGACCGGGCAGCTTCTGGGCTATTCCTCCTCCTTTAAGCCGGTGCGAAACGTCTCCCCGGTGCCGCTCCTCTCGGAGGCGGCGGCCGCCGCGGCGGTGGCCGCCGACCTCGGCGCGCGGGCGCCCGAGAGCGGGCGCCTCGTCTATTTCCCGCCTCCGGCCGGCGGCGCGGTGCGCCTGGCCTGGAAGTTCCGCTCCGAGGCCGGGGCCAGCTGGGTCTACTACGTCGACGCCCGCGACGGCCGCATCTTGCTCCGCTACGACGACCTCCGGCATCAGGCCTCCTGCGTGAGCTCGGGGACCGTGCGCGGCATGGTCTACGACATCGACCCCGGCCGCCAAGCCGGCGGCGCGTCGGTCTCACGGCCGTTCAAGAACCAGCGCGTGTACGTGCAGGACTCCTCGACCTCCTCTTTGACCGACGCGAACGGCTTCTTCTGCTCGCAGACCTCCGGCAAGATCTTCACCCAGCTGCAGGGCCCGTTCGCGGCGGTCGCCAACTGGAACGGGGCCGCGGCCAGCTACGACAACGGCGGGGCGGTCTGGACGACGTTCGCGACGCCGCTGCAGTCCGCCCACCCGTACGCCGCCGACTCGGTGGTGGTCGCCACCATCAACGCCCCGGGGGTGAACCCGCCTCCCCTCAAGGTGATGCCGGTGTTCGCGACGCTCGACGTGGGCGAGGCCCTGCTGCAGGACAACGACCTCTCCATCACCGACAACGACCAGGTGCAGATCCTCGACGCCTCGGGCTATCCGGTGGCCACCTACATCGGCCAGCGCTCGAACGTGCGCGGCACCGCCGTGCCGGGGACCCAGGCCCGGGTGCGCCTGCGCTCGAACGCCTCCGGCAACCGGAACGGCTACACCATCTCGGTGTCGAGCTACCTGGCCTTCCCGGCGGCGAACCTCCCGAACGTCGCCAACAACCTGACCGCGACCTTCACCTGGAGCGGCGCGCACACCCTCGACGCGACCCTCGACGAGGTGAACCTCTTCTACCACGTCAACCAGATGCACGACTATTTCCGCAACGGCCCCGACGCCTCGAACGCCGCGGCCATCGACAAGCCGGTGCCGGTGATGGCGCGCGTGGGCCCGGCCCTGGCCAACGCCTTCTACGACCCCGTCCAGGGGAACCTCTCCTTCGGAGACCTCAACTCGAGCTTCTCGCTGGACGCGACGGTCGTGCACCACGAATACACGCACTTCGTGGTGGACCAGATCTTCCCCATCGTGAACTTCGGCCAGCACGGCGCCATCTCCGAGGCGATGGCCGACTACTTCTCGGCGAGCTCCTTGGACCTGCCCTCGATCGGCGCCTTCGTCGGCTCCCAGTTCAGCGGCGAGGGGTCGCTGCGCGAGCTCGACTGCTCGGCGCACCCGCCCTGCCAGCTCTTCCCGGCCAACTGGTCGGGCGCCATCCACGAGGACAGCCGGATGGTCAGCCAGTCGCTCTGGGAGCTGCGCGCGGGACTCATGACGACGCTCGGGGCCGCCAACGGCAAGACCTGCGCCGACGGCCTGGCCTTCCAGGCCCTCTTCTACTACCCGGACAGCTTCGCGGACATGCTGCGGGCGCTCTTGGCGGTCAGCGCCCGCTCGGCGACGGCGGTGCCCGTCTGCGGCGCCAACAACACGCACGACGGCCTCATCCAAGCGCGCTTCTCGAACCACGGCATCGTCATCCCGACCGGCGACCAGGACGTCTACGAGCCCAACGACGGCATCGCCTCGGCGACCGACATCAGCACGGCGGCCTCGGTGCAGGGCCGCATCTACCCGAACGCCGACCAGGA
>SCTT01000502.1 GCA_004322435.1 bacterium | reverse complement strand
CGACGAGCGGTCCACGGCCGAAAGGGCCGCCGAGTCCGCGGGCGCGCCGAGGACGTCCTGCGCGCGGGCGGGCGCCGCGGCGAGGAGCAGGGTCAGCAGGCCGAATCGAGCCATATCGTCACCGGTCCGTCGTTGACCAGCGCCACGTCCATGTGGGCCCCGAACGTCCCCGTCTGGACCGCCACGCCCTGGCCGGCCAGGGCCTCGGCGTAGGCGCGCACCAGGGGCTCCGCCTTCTCGGGGCGGGCGGCGCCCGTGAAGTCCGGGCGGCGGCCCTTGCGCGCGTCCCCGTAGAGGGTGAACTGGCTGACGACCAAGGCCCCGCCCCCGACGTCGAGCAACGAACGGTCGAACTTGCCCGCCTCGTTCTCGAAGACGCGCAGGGTGGCGGTCTTCTCGGCCAGGCGCCGGGCCGTCGCCTCGTCGTCCTCCGGGCCGACGCCCACGAGCGCCAGCAGCCCGCGGCCCACGGACCGGTCGGGCTCGCCGGCCACGGAGACCTTGGCTTGGGAGACGCGCTGAAGCAAAATCCGCATCAGGCGGATTTTAGTACACTTTCACCGTCGTTAATTCACATCGCTGGAGACACCCACCATGGTGACCGGACTCGTCCTCGTGCGGCTGATGTCGGGCAAAGAGAAGGACGCCCTCGCGAAGATCAAGAAGACCAAGGGCGTGGCCCACATGTCGGCCGTGTTCGGCCGCTGGGACCTCGTGCTCGACATGGAGACCGAAGACCTCCCCAGCCTCTCGAACACCGTCGTCGAGGACATCCGCTCCATCCCCGGCGTCCTGTCCACCGAGACCTTGGTCACGACCGCGATTTGACCGAGCCGATCCTGTCGGTCCGCGGGCTCAAGACCGAGTTCCGCACGGCCGACTATCACGTGCAGGCCGTCGACGGCCTGTCCTACGACCTCCACGCCGGCCGCACGCTGGCGGTGGTGGGCGAGTCGGGCTCCGGCAAGAGCGTCCACGCGCTCTCCGTCATGGGCCTCTTGCCCACGCCGCCGGCGCGCGTCACGGCGGGGGAGGTCCTCTACCGCGGCCGGGACCTGCTCAAGCTCCCGAAAGAGGAGATGCGCAAGCTCCGCGGCGACCGCATCGCGATGATCTTCCAGGAGCCGATGACGTCCCTCAACCCCGTGCTGCGCGTGGGCGACCAGATTGCGGAGTCGGTCATCCTCCATAAGGGAGCGAGCCCCGAAGCCGCGATGGCCCGGGCCGTGGACCTCCTCAAGAAGGTCGGCATCCCGAGCCCGGACAAGCGCGTGCGGGACTACCCGCACCAGTTCTCGGGCGGCATGCGCCAGCGCGCGATGATCGCGATGGCGCTGGCCTGCGGACCGGACGTCCTCATCGCCGACGAGCCGACCACGGCCTTGGACGTCACCATCCAGGCCCAGATCCTCGAGCTCTTGAAGGACCTCCAGCGCGAGTTCAAGATGGCGCTCGTCCTCATCACCCACAACATCGGCGTGGTGGCCGAGATGGCCGACGACGTGGTGGTGATGTACGCGGGCCGCGCCGTCGAGAAGTCCCCGGTGGCCGAAACGTTCAAGGACCCGCGCCATCCCTACACCCGGGCCCTGCTCGGCTCGGTGCCCTCCATCTTCTCGCGCAAGGACCGCCTCGCCGCCATCGCCGGCCAACCGCCCGACCTCTCGCTGGCCCACGCCGGCTGCCCGTTCGCGCCGCGCTGCGCCGAGGTCCTGCCCCGCTGCGCGTCCGAAGACCCGCCGCCCTTCGCCTTGCCCGGCGGCCGGATGTCCAACTGCTGGAAGGCCGAAGACAAGGTGCCCGCGTGAGCGCGCCGCTCTTGGACGTCCGCGGCCTCACGAAGCACTTCGAGGCCCCCTCGGAGACCTTCTTCGGGCCCAAACGCCGCGTGGCCGCGGTGGACGGCATCTCCTTCACCGTCGAGAAGGGGGACACCTTCGGCCTGGTCGGGGAGTCCGGCTGCGGCAAGACGACCTTGGGCCGGACCATCCTCAAGCTCGAGGCGCCCACGGCCGGCGAGGTGTTCTTCGAGGGCCGCGACGTCTTCAAGCTCTCGGCCTCCGAGCTCCGCGCCGCGCGCCGCGACATCCAGGTCGTCTTCCAGGACCCCTTCTCGAGCCTCGACCCGCGCATGACCGTGGCCGACATCTTAGAAGAGCCCTTCCTCATCCATGGCATCCTCCCCGCGCGAGACGCCCGGCGCAAGCGCGTCGCCGAGCTCTTGGACTTGGTCGGCCTGCCCAAGGCCGCCGGCGAGCGCTACCCGCACATGTTCTCGGGCGGCCAGCGCCAGCGCGTGGGCATCGCGCGCGCGCTGGCCTTAAACCCCAAGCTCGTGGTCTTAGACGAGCCCGTCTCGGCGCTCGACGTCTCCATCCAGGCGCAGGTGCTGAACCTCCTCCAGGACCTCCAGAAGGAGCTCAAGCTCACCTATCTCTTCATCGCCCACGACTTCTCGGTCGTCCGGCACCTGTGCAACAAGACGGCGGTCATGTACCTGGGCCGGCTCGTCGAGTCGGGCCCCACCGAGACCCTCTTCGCCGACCCCCAGCATCCCTACACCGAGGCGCTGCTCTCGGCCGTGCCGGTGCCGGACCCGGCCATCGAGAAGCGGCGCAAGCGCATTTTGCTCTCGGGGGACGTGCCGAGCCCGCTCGACCCGCCGTCGGGGTGCCGGTTCCACCCGCGGTGCCGGTATGCGACGGCGCAGTGCAAGGTCGACGACCCGGCGCTGCTCGAGATGCGGCCGGGGCACTGGGCCGCGTGCCCGGTGGCGCCTTTCAAGGATGGGGCGAGCGCGGCGGCTTTGGTCGAAGTGTGAACGGCGGAGTTTACGCGCCTCGGGCGCGTGGGTTCGAGGATTGCAT
>SCTT01000501.1 GCA_004322435.1 bacterium | reverse complement strand
CCCTCAGGAGCTTGACCTGGAGCGCCGGCGTCATCTCGCCGATCTCGTCTAAGAAGAGCGTCCCGTCGCGCGCCTCCTCGAAGAGGCCGCGCTTGTTGGCGACGGCGCCCGTGAAGGAGCCGCGCGCGTGGCCGAAGAGCTCGCTCTCGAGCAGGCCTTCCGGCAGGGCGCCGCAGTTGACCGCGACGAAGGGGTGGTTGCGCCGGGAGCCCGCGGCGTGGATGGCGCGGGCCACCAGCTCCTTGCCGGTCCCGGACTCGCCCTGGATGAGCACGGCGGCGTCCGTGACGCCCACCTTCTGCACGAGCTCGAGGATGCGCCGCATCGCGTTTGAGACGAGCACGATGTTCCCCGGGTCGAAGCGGCCGCGCACCTGCGCGCGCAGGTGCTCGACCTCGCGCAGGAGGCGCAGGCGCTCCAAGGCCTTGTTGACGACCAGGCCCAAAGTCTCGGGGTCCACCGGCTTCTGGATGTAGTCGAAGGCCCCGGACTTCATCGCCCGGACGGCCGAGTCGACGGACCCGTGGCCGGTGACGACGATGACCTGGGCCTCGGGCAGGCGCTTGCGGGCGTCCTCGAGCACCTGGAAGCCGTCCACGGAGGGCATCTTCAGGTCCGTGATGACCAGGTCGAAGGCCGCGGCCGACATCGCGGCCAGGGCCTCCTTGCCGCCCGGGACGGCGGTGACGGTCAGCCCCAGCCGCTTGAGCTCGAAGGCGATGACGGTGCGCAGCGCGCCGTCGTCTTCGGCGAGCAGGGCGGTGGCGGGGGATGTTTCGCTCATGGGGTGTCTCCGGGACTCAAGGGCAATAGGACGGTGAACGCCGTCCCGCGCCCGAGGTCGGTCTCGACGAGGATGCGCCCGCCGTGCGCGCTGACGACGCGCTCGGCGACGGCGAGGCCCAGGCCCGTGCCGCGCTCCTTGGTGGTGTGGAAAGGCTCGAAGAGGCGTTTCTGGACCTCGCGCGGGATGCCGGGGCCGTCGTCGGCGATGACCACGGCCGCGTGGCCGTCGCGGACCTCGGCCGAGAGGGCGACGCGGCCCTTGCCGGCCAGGGCCTGCAGGGCGTTCAAGATGATGTTGAGGAGGACCTGGCGCACCTGGTCGGCGTCGAAGGGGAAGGGCTTGAGCGCCGCGTCGGCCTTGAGCGTGAGGCGCACCTTGCCCAGGGCGCCTTTGTCGGAGCGCAGGAGCGCAGCGACCTCGGTCAGCACCGCGGCCAGGTCGGCGAGCTCGAGCTTGGGCTCGCGCGGGCGGGCGTACTGCAAGAACTGGGTCAGCGTGTCCGACAGGCGGCGGCTCTCGGTGCGCAGGACGTTCGTCAGCGCGCCGCGGTCGTCGGGGGGGAGGTCCGGGCGGCCGAGGCTGGCGGCGGCGGTCACAAGCGACCCGAGCGGGTTGCGGATCTCGTGGGCCAGCACGGCGGCCATCGCGCCGACGGCGGCCAAGGACTCGCTCTTCGAGAGGCGGCGGTTGAGGCTCTCGATCTCGGTCATGTCGAACGCGCTCGACACGAACCCCACGATGCGGTCGGCGGCGTCGCGCACCGCGGTGATGGAGAGGAGCACCGACACCTCCTCGCCGCTCTTGGTGCGGTTGATGAGCCGCCCGCGCCAGTGGCCCTTCTCGGGGGAGAGGATGTCGCCCCAGAGGGCCTTGTAGATCTCGTCGGTGGTGTGGCGCGAGCGCACGATGCGCGGGCTCCGGCCCACGGCCTCCTCGCGCGAGTAGCCGAAACGGCGCACGAAGGCGTCGTTGACGTCCTGGATGATGCCGTTGCGGTCGGTGTAGAACATCGAGTCGTTCGAGTTTCGGAAGGCCTGGTAGAAGGCGAGCGCGCGGCGCTCGAGCTGGCGCTGGGCGGTCAGGTCGCGCGCGATGCCCAGCATCCAGACCTTGCCGGCGATGCGCACGGGGGTGTTGCGCACCTCGGCCTCGAAGGTCGAGCCGTCCTTGCGCTTGAGGACGGCCGGGCCGGTGGCGCTGCCCTGCTCGAGCGCCTCGGCGAAGCCGCGGCGAGCCTCGGCGCGCTCCGCGTCGTTGGCCAAGAGCGTGAAGTAGTCGGCCCAGAGCAGCTCGTCGCGGCCGTAGCCCAAAAGCCGGTAGGCCGCGGCGTTCACGTCCAACAGGGTGCCCTTCTCCGGGTCGCGCAGGAAGATCATGTCGGTGGCGGCGTCGAAGAGCTGACGGTATTTCTCTTCGACCTCCCGGGCGCTCTGGATGGGCGCTTTGACGGGCTTCTTGGGCGGCATTGTCTTATTTTACAACACAATTGTCGCGAAATGGAACAGGATTGAATCTCTGGCAAATACGTTGCATAATATTTTGCACCAGGAGAACCAAAATGGCCGAAAAACCCGAGCTCCGTGTAGACCAGAAGATCCAGAACTGGCAATTGCTCCAGGGGCGCCTGACGGCGGCCAAGTGGCTCTCCCTCTCCGAACCGGAGGTGGTCAAGGAGATCACCGAGGTCGAGAACGACCCCCTCTTCCGGGACCTGATGTACGGCGCCAAGGACCTGCCGCCCTTGATGCACCGGCGCCGCTGGCCGGCCAGCGGCCTGACCGGCGGCTACTACGAGTTGAACGAACAGCTGGCCGCGGGCGGCGGCTCGGGGGACGTCAGCGACATCCTCGAGCGCCGCGAGGACCTCATCAAGCTCATCCGCCGCATTGGCATCGAAAGTTTCGAGCGGTGCTTTCTCTATGGCGAGGAGGGCAAGGGCCTCGAACAGACCTGCCGGGAGCTGGGCATCCCGATGGAGGAAGGGCGGCGCATCCTGGACCTGGTGCTCGAGGTCGGCGCGCGCTCCGAGTTCTTCCGCCCCGCCGCCGAGCCCGGCCAGTCGGGCATCCGCTACCATTGCATCGCCTCCATCGACCAGGACAAGCGCGACCCCGAGCACCTGAGCTTCCGCTTCATGTCCCCGCACTGGGCGCGCGGGCGCTACGTGGTGCTCTACGACAAGCTCGAGGAGTGGAAGGGCCGGCGCAACCTCTCCGGCGACGAGAAGCGGGGGCTGCGCAAGCTCCTCAAGCGCGTCGAGCTCATCAACATGCGCCAGGACACGCTCTTCCAGATCCTCTCCCGCGTGACGACCGAGCAGTCGGCCTATCTGCGCTCGCGCGACGCGACGCGCCTCCGGCCGCTCTCGCTGCGCGAACTCGCGCGGCGCATCGGCGTGGCGCCCAGCACGGTCAGCCGCGCGGTCGCCAACCGCTCCGTCCTGCTGCCCTGGGGGGAGGAGGCGCCGCTCAAGGGCCTGCTGACCGGCCAGCGCTACGTCCTCTTGTCCATCCTCGCCGACTGGGTGGAGAAGGGGCGCGTGAAGCGGGGCGTCACCGACGAGGAGCTGATGGGCCGCCTCGCCAAGGAGGTCGGCATCACGGTCTCCCGCCGCACGGTCAACGAGGTGCGCCGCAAGGTCGTCGCGCCGGCCGTTTAAGGGGAGGGGATATGGCGAAGACCGCGAAGCGCGTCGTGACGGCCAAGGACGTGATGAAGAAGAAGGTCATCACGGTCACCGAGAACCTCCTGGCCGGCGAGCTGGCCCGGCTCTTCGAGGCCAAGCACATCTCCGGCGCTCCGGTGGTCGACCGCGCGGGGCACCTGGTGGGCGTGGTCTCGAAGAGCGATTTGGTGCGCCACGAGTGCGAGGGCGCCGACCTCTATAAGGATTCCGACGAGCCGCTCCCGAAGGGGTTCCACGTCGAGAGCCCCGACCGCACGACCGTGGCCGACATCATGACGCCGGCCGTCATCGAGGCCACCGAGGACGCCCCGGCCTCGGAGCTCGCGGCCCTGATGCGCAAGCGGCGCATCCACCGCGTCTTCATCACCCGCCAGAAGCGCCTGCGCGGCATCGTCACCACGCTGGATTTGCTCAAGCTCCTCGAGGCCTAGATGCCCCCGAAGACCCGGACGGCCGCCGAAGCCCTGGGCGCGGTCCGCTCCGGGAACCGGGTCTTCGTCGGCTCCGGCGCGGCCGAGCCGCAGCTCTTGGTCAACGCGCTCTGCGCGCGGGCCGGGGCCTTGAGCGACGTCGAAGTCGTGCACCTGTTGACCTTGGGCCGCACCCCGTACGCCGACCCGGCGAAGGCGGGGGGCATCCGCCACAACGCGCTCTTCATAGGGGCCAACGTGCGCGGCGCGGTGGGGGCGGGCCTCGCCGACTACACCCCCTGCTTCCTCTCGGAGATCCCCGGGATGTTCCGCTCGGGCCGCATGCCCTTGGACGCGGCCCTGGTGATGACCTCGCCGCCGCGGCGCGGGCGCGTGTCCTTGGGCGTCGCCGTGGACGTCGTGAAGGCCGCCGTCGAGTCGGCCCCCTACGTCGTCGCGCAGGTGAACCCCCGGATGCCCTGGACCCGCGGCGAGTCGACTCTGCCGCTCTCCGACTTCGACGCCTGGGTGGACGGCCCCGAGGAGCTCTGCGAGCTGCCCGCCGCGGAGCCCTCGGCCGCGGCGCTCTGGATCGGCCGCTACGTCGCGAGCCTCGTCGACGACGGCGCGACCTTGCAGCTGGGCATCGGGGCCATCCCGGACGCGGTGTTGAGCCGGCTGGGAGACAAGAAGGACCTGGGGCTCCACACCGAGATGTTCTCGGATGGGGCCCTTGCGCTGATGGAGTCCGGCGTCATCAACAACCGGCGCAAGAGCGTCGACCCGGGGCTGGCCGTCACGTCGTTTTGCCTCGGCACGCGGCGGCTCTACGACGCGGTCCACGACGACCCGCGCTTCGCGTTCCGGCCCACCGAGCGCACGAACGACCCCTTCGTCATCGCGGCCCAGGACCGCATGGTCGCGGTCAACTCGGCCTTGGCCGTGGACCTGACGGGCCAGGTGGCCGCGGACTCTTTGGGGCACTCCTTCTACAGCGGCGTCGGCGGACAGGTGGACTTCATGCGCGGCGCGACGCGCTCGAAGGGCGGGCGCGCCATCATCGCGCTCCCGTCGACGGCCAAGGGCGGGGCGGTGTCGCGCATCGTGCTGGCTCTTGAGCCCGGAACCGGCGTCGTGACGACGCGGGCCGACGTGGACTTCGTGGTGACCGAGTACGGCATCGCCGCGCTCAAGGGCCGCACCATCCGCGAGCGCGCGTTGTCGCTCATCCAGGTGGCGCACCCCTCCTTCCGGGCGGCCCTCGCCGCCGAGGCGGCCAAGGTGGGCCTGCTCGACAGCGGCCGGGTGCTCGCGCAGGTGGAGCGCTATGAGGTCGAGTGGGAGGCCCGCCGCTCGTTCGGCGGCGAGCCGCTCTTCATCCGGCCGCTCAAGCCCACCGACGAGCGGCGCTTGAAGGAGCTCTTCTACTCGCAGTCTCCCGAGACGACCTGGCTGCGCTTCGGGGTGCCGCTCAAGTCTTTGTCCGAACACCAGTTCCAGGAGCTCGTCGCCATCGACAGCCGCCAGTCCTTCGCGCTGGGGGCCTTCGCGGGCGAGCGCCCGCGCCAGCGTCTCGTGGCGGTCGCGCGCTACTTCGCGAGCCCGGGCGAGCGCTACGCCGAGCCGGCCTTCACCGTGCATGACGATTACCAGGGGCGGGGCCTGGGCGGGTTCCTCATCGACTATCTGGCCTGGGCCGCGGAGCAGAAGGGCCTCGTGGGCTTCAAGGCCCAGATGCTCTCGGGCAACGCGCGCATGCGCGGGGCGCTGGCCTCGCGCTTTACGAAGGTGGACGCCACCGACCGCTCCGGGCAGGCCGTCGTCGTCGTGGATTTCAAGGACCGCCGCCGCGCGGGCGACCCGCGCCTGTGGCGGGGAGGCGTCCATGCTGCCGCGTGAGCACGGGAGCTGGGCGATGGTCGTCGCGCCGGCCCTGGTCGGCTGGGCCGCGGCGGGGGGAGGGTCGGCGGCTGTGGGCGCGCTGTTCGTGCTCGCGCTCTTCGGCGCCTTCCTGGCGCGCACCCCGCTGACCGCCCTCGTCTCGGACCCCTCAGACCCGCGCGCGCGCCGGTGGCTGGCCGTCTACTCCGCGGCGGCCGCGGCCGGGCTCGTCGGCCTCGTCGCCGGCTATGGGCGCTGGGGCATTCTGCCCCTCGGCGTCCCCGGGGCGGCCGTGATGGCCGCGAGCCTGTGGTACGCGGCGCGCAAGCGCGCGATGACCGAGGCCCACGAGCTCTTGGGCGTCGCGGGCCTGTGCCTGGGCGCGCCCGGCGCCTACTACGCCGCAGCGGGGGCCTGGGCCCCGGAGGCGGCCTGGGCCTGGGCGCTGTGCGCGCTCTTCTTGTCGGGCCCGGTCTTCCACGTCAAGATGCTCGTCGCCAACCGCATCGCCTCGGTCCCCGCGCCGGCGCCGGGCGCCGCCGAGCGCGCCGACCGCGCGGCCGCGCAGTCGGCGGCCTACCATGGGGCGGCGGCGGCGGCGGTTCTGGGGGGCGTCGTGTTCGGCCCGCTGCCGGCGGTCGCGGTGCTCCCGTTTGCGGGGATCTTGGCGAAGACGCTCTACTACGGCGCGCACCGCGGAGCCCGGCTCGAGCTCAAAAAGGTAGGGTGGCAGGAAGTGGGGTGGACGCTGGTGTTCGTGGCGGTTTCGGCGGCGGGTTTCCGGGGCTAAGGCCCTGGCAAAACCGTTGCTATTTCGAGGGAAGAGAAATCCGGATGCCTCCCTCCGAAACGAACGGCCGGCCGAGCGTGCTCAAGACGATGTCCGCCATCGTCCTGGCCGGCGGCGCCTCCAAGCGCTTCGGCGCGGATAAGACCCGTTCCGACTGGGGCGGGCGCCCGCTCCTCGAGCACGTCGTCTCTCCCCTGACCGAGGTCTTCGGCGAGGTCGTGGTCGTCACCCGCCGCCCCGAGGGCCTCGCCGGCCTGCGCGGGATGAAGGTCCGGGTCGTCGAAGACCGCTTCCCCGAGCCGCACCCGATGGGGGGCCTCCTGACCGGCCTCGAGGCCTGCGTCTGGGAGTACGCCTTCGTCTGCGGCGCCGACATGCCCTTCGTCTCGCCCGGCTTGGCCAAGGCCCTGGGCGAGGCGGCCGCAGGCTACGGCGCGGCGGTCCCCTTCTGGAAAGGGCGCCTCGAGCCCTTGTGCGCGGTCTACGCGCGCCGCGTCTGCGGCGTGCTGCGCCGCCTCGTGGCCGAAGAGCGGCTGGCCCTGGCCGACCTCATGGAGATCGTCCCGACGCGCTATCTGCTCGAGGAGGAGGTCGCCGCCGCCGACCCCAAGGGGCGCTCCTTCATCGACATCGACACGCCGGCCGACCGGCGCCGGCACCTGCCCAAGGGGGCCCGCAATGGCGCGTGACTCCTGGGGCCGGAGCATCGACTACCTGCGCCTCTCGGTCACCGACCGCTGCAACTTCCGCTGCGCCTACTGCCTGCCCGCCTCCTTCGCCGGCTTCGCCGACCACGCCGCGACGCTCACGGACGACGAGCTCGTGCGGGCCGTGTCGGCCTTCGCGGCGCTGGGATTCAAGCGCCTGCGCCTGACGGGCGGCGAGCCGCTGGTGCGCCCCGGCATCGTCGCGCTGACGCGCCGGCTCGCCCAGGTGCCGGGCGTGACGGACCTCTCGATGAGCACCAACGGCGCCCTGCTGGCGCCCTTGGCCGGCGAGCTCGCCCGGGCCGGACTGCGCCGCGTCAACGTCAGCCTCGACACGCTGGACCCCGAGCGGTTCAAGGCGCTGACGCGCTTCGGCGAGCTCGGCGCGGTCCTCGAGGGGCTCGACGCCGCCGAGGGGGCCGGGCTGGCGCCGCTCAAGCTCAACGTCGTGGTCGTGCGGGGCTTAAACGACGGCGAGGTGCCGGACTTCGTGGACCTCGCGCAGGGCCGCGCGCTCCACGTGCGCTTCATCGAGCTCATGCCGATGGGGGACGCCGGCTTCTATTCCGAGGGGCGCCGGGTGCCCTACGCCGAGCTGCGCGCGGCCTGCGGGGCGCTCGAGGCCGTGCCCGCGGCGGAGCTCCCCGAAGGCGGGGGCCCGGCGCGCGTGTGGCGCCGGCGCGGCGCCCGCGGCACGGTGGGCTTCATCAGCGCGCTGTCCTGCGGCTTCTGCGAGGACTGCAACCGCGTGCGCCTGACCGCCCAGGGGACGCTCCACGCCTGTCTCGACGGCGCCGAAGGGGTGGACCTGCGCGGGCCGCTGCGCTCGGGGCTCGACGCCCGGGGCTTGGGCGCGCTCGTCGCCGGGGCCCTGGCCCGCAAACCCAAGAGCCACGACATGGCCGCCCGCTCCGTCGGCGCCGGCTCCCGCTTTATGTGCCAGACCGGAGGATGACATGACCGACGCCGCGCCCCTCATGCCGGAGCCCTACCGCATCAAGTCCGTCGAGCCCGTGCGGCTTTTGCCGCGCCGCGAGCGCTCCCGCCGCCTCGCCGAGGCCGGCTACAACACCTTCCTGCTCCGCTCCGACGACGTCTACATCGACCTGTTGACCGACAGCGGCACCAACGCGATGACCGACCGCCAGTGGGCGGCGCTGATGACGGGCGACGAGGCCTACGCGGGCAGCCGCTCCTTCGAGCGCTTCGCCGCGGCCGTCCGGGACGTCTACGGCTTCCCGTTCGTGGTGCCCACCCACCAGGGCCGCGGGGCCGAGAACCTGCTGTCTAAGTCCCTGATCAAACCCGGCGACGTCGTGCCCGGCAACATGTACTTCACGACGACGCGCCTGCACCAGGAGCTGGCCGGCGGCCGCTTCGTGGACGTCATCGTCGACGAGGCCCACGACCCCGTCGCGGACCTGCCCTTCAAGGGCAACGTGGACCTGACGAAGCTCGCCGCGGCGGTGGCCGAGGCCGGGCCCGGCCGCGTCCCCTACGTCACCGTCGGCTGCCCGGTGAACCTGGCCGGAGGCCAGCCGGTGTCCTTGGCGAACCTGCGCGCGGTCGCGGACTTCTGCCGCC
>SCTT01000500.1 GCA_004322435.1 bacterium | reverse complement strand
GCTCTTCCGATCTCAGGCGCCGCAGCTCGGCCTGGGCGTGGTCGAGCGCGCGGCGCATGCCGGGTCCCGGCTGCAGGCGCTTCAGGCGCTCCTCGGCCATCGCCGCGCGGCGCTCGAGCGCCGGGGCGAGGCGTCCGGCGAGCTCGTCGACGCGCTGGGCCTTGAGCTCGAAGATGCGGGCCGGGTCGCGCAGCAAGGGCGAGCGCGCCAGGGAGAGGAGCCGCTCGCGGGCCTCGCGCAGGAGGCCGCCCATCGCGGCGGCGAGGCGCTCCGCCGCCCCTTCGGCGCGCTCGCGCAGGGCGGCGGCGTCCGGCACCGCCAGCTCGGCGGCGGCCGACGGCGTCGGCGCCCGCAGGTCGGCCACGAAGTCGGCGATGGTGAAATCCGTCTCGTGGCCCACGCAGGAGACTACGGGGATGTTCGAGGCGGCGATGGCGCGCGCGACGACCTCCTCGTTGAAGGCCCAGAGGTCCTCGATGGAGCCGCCGCCGCGGCCGACGAGGAGGACCTCGGTGTCGGGGAACTGCGCGTTGAAGTCTTCGATGGCCTCCGCGATGCGCGGCGCGGCGTCGGGGCCCTGGACCGGCACGGGGATGAGCCGGATGACGAGCCCCGGCGCGCGGCGGGAGAGCACGCTCACCATGTCGTGGACCGCGGCGCCCTGGGCGGAGGTGACGAGGCCGACGACCTTAGGGAAGGGCGGAAGCGGCCTTTTCCGGCCCTCGTCGAAGAGGCCCTCGGCGGCGAGCTTGGCCTTGAGCTGCTCGAAGGCCAGCTGCAGCGCCCCGGCCCCGGCGGGGGCGAGGCGGTCGACGACCAGCTGGTAGCGGCCTTTCGGCACGTACGTCGTGACGCGCCCCCAGGCCGAGACGGCCAGGCCCTGCTCCAGGCGGAACTTGAGGGTGCTGGCCGTGCCGCGCCACATCACGGCCGAGATCACCGATTCGGCGTCTTTTAAGTCGAAATACACGTGGCCCGCGCCGGAGACGATGGGGCGGGACACCTCGCCGTCGACCCAGACCGCGGGGAAGGTCTCCTCGAGGGCGCCCTGGATGCGCCGGTTCAGCTGGGTGACCGTGAGGGCTTTCGCCTCGCTCATGCGCCCTTCTTCTTGGCGCGCAGTTCGTCCAGGCGTTTCTTCATCCGCGCCTCGTCGCCCTGCTCCGAGGGCTCGTAGAAGCGCCGGGGGTCGGGCATATACTCCTGGTCCACCCAGTGCCCGGGGAAGTCGTGCGCGTATTTGTAGCCCTCGCCGTGCCCGCGCGTCTTGGCGTCGCCGGTGGCGTCCCGCAGCGGCAGCGGCACCTCGCGGGACTTGCCCGTCCGGACCTCGGCGAGCGCCGCGTCGACGGCGAGATAGGCCGCGTTGGATTTGGGCGCGCACGCCACGTACGTGACGGCCTGGGCGAGCGGGATGCGGGCCTCTGGCATGCCTAGCTTCTCGACGGCCTCGAAGGCGGCGTTGGCGATGAGGAGCGCGCGGAAGTCCGCGTTGCCGACGTCTTCCGAGGCGCAGATGAGGAGGCGCCGGGCGACGAAGCGCGGGTCCTCGCCCGCCTCCAGCATCTTGGCCATCCAGTAGAGCGCGGCGTCGGGGTCGGAGCCGCGCATCGACTTGATGAAGGCGGAGATGTGGTCGTAGTGCTCGTCGGAGGCCTTGTCGTAGCGCACCGCGCGGCGCCGGATGGACTCCTCGGCCGCGGCCAGCGGTACGTGACGCTTGCCGTCCATCTCGAGAGGGGTGGAGAGCGCCGCGAGCTCGACGGCGTTCAAAAGCCGCCGGGCGTCGCCCGAGGCCATGCGCAAGAGGTGCTCCCGTGCCGCAGCTTCGAGCTCGACGTTCTGGGCGCCGAGCCCGCGCTCCTTGTCGGCGAGCGCGCGTTCGAGGAGGGCGGCCAGCGGCCCCTCCTCCAAAGGCTTGAATTCGAAGGCCGTGGCCCGCGAGAGGAGGGCGGCGTTCACGTAGAAGGAAGGATTCTCGGTCGTCATCCCGATGAGGATGGCCTCGCCGCGCTCGACGGCGGGCAGCAGGACGTCCTGCTGGGAGCGGTTGAAGTGGTGGATCTCGTCGACGAGGAGCAAGGTCTTGCGGCCTTCGTGGGCCAGGCGGAACTGGGCCTCGGCGATGGCCTTCTTCAAGTCGGCGACCCCCGCGGCCACCGCGTTGAGCTCGACCAAGGCCGCGTCGGCGCCGGCGGCGACGATGCGCGCGAGCGCGGTCTTGCCGACCCCGGGGGTGCCGTAGAAGATGGCCGAGCGCAGGGTCTTCGACTCGACGAGTCTCCGGAGCATCCGTCCCGGCCCGAGGATGTGCTCCTGGCCGACGAACTCGTCTAAGGACTTAGGCGCCATCCGGGCCGCCAGGGGCTTGGATTCCCGCGGCGGCTCTTTCTCGAAGAGCCCTTGGGTCACGGCGCCTGCTGGAGGGCCTTCTCGAGGAGGATGATCATGCCCTCGAGGCGTTTCTCCTGCGTGAGGTCGCCGTCGTCGAGGCGGCCCTGCAGGCGCTTCATGTCGCAGGCGATGTCCAAGGCGAGCATCACGGCCAGGCGGCCGGTGTCGACCACCCCGGTGCGCGACTGGAGCTCGGCCAAGCGGCGCTCGAGGTCCTTGGAGACGGCCAGGATGGAGAGCGCGTCCAGGTCGTCGCGCTCCACGGTGAACTTGCGGCGCGCGACCTCGACGTCGACCTTCTCGCGGGCCACCTAAGACGCTCCGGCGAGCTCGAGCGCGCGGTCGAGGCGCTTGACGGCCTTCTCGAGGCGGTCGCGGACGGATTCGTTCCGCTGGCTCAGGGCCTTGAAACGGCGGAACTCGGTTTCGAGGCGCAGGTTGGCGTCCGTGAGGCGCTTGGCCTCGCCCTTGAGCTTGAGGTTCTCGCGACGGGCCTCGTCCAAGCCCTTCGCGGCGTCGCGCACCAGCTCCTCGAGGTGCTTGAGGCGCTTCTCGAGGTGGCTCTCGCTCATGACCGCAGCGAGGCGCCCAATGTCGCGGCGGCCTCGGCGGCCCGCTGGGCCGCCGTCTGGAGCTCGGCGTCCGAGAGGGTGCGGTCGGGCAGGGAGAGCGACAGGCGCACGGTCCAGGACACCTTGCCCTCCGGGACGCCCGCGCCCTTGAAGACGTCCACGAGCTCGAGGCGCGAGAGGGCCTCGAGCTTGAGCGCCTTGAAGGCCGAGTCCAGGCGGCCGAACTCGAGGTCGGCGGGCACGAGCAAGGAGAGGTCGCGCTCGGCGCCGGGGAAGGGGGAGACGGCGGCGTAGCGCGGCGCGGGCGCCGGGGCCGCGGCCAGGGCGTCCAAGTCGAGCTCCAGAGCGCATGCCGCGCCGCGCAGCTCCCAACGGCGCAGGAGCTCGGGGTGCAGCTCGCCGAGGCGCCCCACCGTCTTGCCGCCGACGCAGAGGGTCACCGAGGCCTTGGGATGGAAGACGCCGTCGGTCGCCGCCCCGGGGCGTTCTTCGAGGGCGCGGCCGCGGAGCAAGGCGGCGGCCAGGCCGCGCGCCTCGTGCACGTCGGGGGCCGCGGCGGAGCGCTTCCAGTGCGCGCGGTCGGCGCCCCACCACAGGGCGCTCAGGCGCGCGCCTTCGCAGACGCTCGCGCCGGCCTTGGTGTAGACGCGGCCGGCCTCGAACAGGCGCCCCCCGGAGGCGCCGCGGTTCTGGTTGAGGACGGCCGAGCGCAGCAGGCCTCCGAGGAGCGTGGGGCGCAGCGCGGCCCAGTCGGCGGAGAGGGGGTTGAGCAACCGCGCCAGGTCGTCGCGCGTCACGCCGCGGTCCAGGCGGTCGAGGGAGGCCGAGGCGCCGAAGAGGCGGTCGAGCTCGGGCTCGGAGAGGAAGTCGTAGCAGCAGGCCTCCTGAAAGCCCAGGCCCGCCATCGCCTGCGAGAGCGTCTCGGAGAGCGCGGGCACCGGCAGCGAGACCGGGACGGGCAGGCGCGCGGGCGCGGCCTCCTCTGGGATGGAGGCGAAGCCCAGGTGGCGGCCGACCTCCTCGGCGTAGTCGGGAGCGATGTTCAGGTCCAGGCGCCAGGACGGGGCGGTCACGGACAGCCCGTCCCCGTCGGGGCGGGCGTCGGCGGCCAGCCGCTTGAGGACGTCTTCGACGGCGGGGGCCGGGTAGCGGGTCCCGAGCAGGGCGTTCACCTGGGCGGCCGAGACGCGCACGGTCGGCCGGGCGGGCGCGGCCGGGGCCGTGTCCGAGAGGGGGCCGGCGGTCCCGCCGCAGAGCTCCAAGAGGAGGCCGGCGGCGCGCTTGGCGGCGGCAGCCTGCGCCGCCGGGTCCACGCCGCGCTCGAAGCGCACCGAGGAGTCGGTGCGGGCGGCCAGGCGCTTGGCGGTGCGGCGGACCCGGCCGGGATGGAAGCGCGCGCACTCGATGAAGACGTTCTTCGTGGCCTCGGTGACGCCCGTCGGCACGCCGCCGACCACGCCGGCCACGGCGACCGGCCCGGCGGCGTCGGCGATGACGAGGTCCTCGGGCGTCAGCTCGTGCTCCTTGCCGTCGAGGCCCTTGAGGCGCTCCCCCGCGGCGGCGCGGCGCACCGTCAGCCGTCCGCCGGCGAGCTTGTCGGCGTCGAAGACGTGCAGCGGCTGGCCGTTCTCCATCAAGAGCAGGTTCGTGACGTCGACGGCGGCGTTGATGGAGCGCAGGCCCAGGTCCAACAAGCGCTTCTTGAGCCATTCGGGAGAAGGGCCGACCTTGACCCCGGTCACGAGGCGGCCGGTGTAGCGCCGGCAGCCCTCGGCGTCCGAGACGTCCACGGGGAGGGGGGCGGGGCCGAGTTCGGGGAAGGCCGCCGCGGCGGGGGCCTTGAGCGGCAGGCCGAAGTGGACGGCGAGCTCGCGGGCCAGCCCCACGTGCGACAGGCAGTCGGGCCGGTTCGGCCCGATCTCGACGTCCAAGACGGCGTCGCTGGGCCCGAGGGTGGAGGCGAAATCGGTCCCCACGGGGGCGCCCGAGGGCAGGACCATGATGCCGTCGACGCCGTCAGAGGGGAGGCCCAGCTCCTTGGTGGAGCAGATCATCCCTTCCGAGGCCGCGCCGCGGATCTTGGCCTTCTTGATGACGAAGTCGCCGGGCAGCACCGCGCCGACCTTCGCGAAGGCGATGCGCTGGCCCGCGGCGACGTTCGGGGCGCCGCAGACGACGCCGACCTCGGCGCTCCCGTCGAAGACCGTGCACAGCGACAGGCGGTCGGCGTTGGGGTGCTTCTCCTTCGTGCGCACCTCGCCGACGACGACGCCGGTGAACTGCGGGCCCAGCTTCGTGATGGAGGCGGCCTCCATGCCGAGGTGCAGGAGCTTGTCCGCGAGGGCGTCGGGCCCCACGGGCAGGTCCACGAGCTCTTTGAGCCAGTTGTAGGAGACTTTCATGGCGCGAGCTTCTCCAGGACCCTCAGGTCGTTCTCGTAGAGCATCCGGATGTCGGGCACGCCGTAGCGCAAGAGCGCGATGCGCTCGACGCCCACGCCGAAGGCGTAGCCGGACCAGACCTCGGGGTCGATGCCGCAGAAGCGCAGGACGTTCGGGTGGACGAGGCCGGCGCCCAGCATCTCCATCCAGCCGGAGCGTTTGCAGGCGGGGCAGCCTTCGCCGGCGCACAGCAGGCAGCGCACGTCCACCTCGGCGCCGGGCTCGACGAAGGGGAAGAAAGAGGGTCGGAAGCGGATGGCGGCCTTCGGCCCGAAGAGGCCGCGGATGAACACCGACAGCGTCCCCTTGAGGTCGGCCATCGACACGTTCTTGTCGATGTAGAGCCCCTCGACCTGGTGGAACACGGCCGAGTGGCTGGCGTCGACGGCCTCGTGGCGGAACACCCGGCCGGGGGCCATGATGCGGATGGGGGGCTTGTTCGCCTCCATGTGGCGGATCTGCACCGGGCTCGTATGGGTGCGGAGCAAGAGCGGCAGGTCCTTCAGGTAGAACGTGTCCTGCAGGTCGCGCGCCGGGTGGTCGGCGGGGACGTTCAAGCCCTCGAAGTTGTTGCGGTCGGTCTCGACCTGGGGCCCCTCGGCGAGGGAGAACCCCAGCCGTCCCAGGATGGAGGTCATCTCGTTCATCGTCTCCGAGACGGGGTGGCGGCGGCCGCGGGGCCAGGGCGGGGCGGGGAGGGTCAGGTCGACGCGGGACGAGGCCAATCCGGCCTCGAGGGCCTTGGCCTCGAGCGCGCGCTTGCGGGACTCGAGGGACTTCTCGATGGCGTCCTTGAGCGCGTTGGCCTGGGGCCCGTAGACCTTCTTCTGCTCGAGCGGCAGGTCCTTGAGCCCGCGCAGGAGCGCCGTCAGGCGGCCGCGCTCCCGCCCGAGGTATTCGACCCGGGCGGCCTCGACGGCCTCGAGCGTCTCGACGCGCGAGACGACGTCGAGCGCCGAGACGGAGAGCTCGAGCCAGCCGCGTTCCCAGTCCTGGGACACGGGGAGTCCGTTAGGCCGCGGCGAGGGAGACGAGCTTCTGGAACGAGGCTTCGTCGCGCAGGGCCATCTCGGAGAGCATCTTCCGGTTGAGGGTGATGCCCGCCTTCTTGAGCCCGTTGATGAAGCGCCCGTAGGTCAGGTTGCGCTCGCGGCAGGCCGCGTTGATGCGGCCGATCCACAGGGAGCGGAACTCGCCCTTGCGGTCCTTGCGGCCCGTGTAGGCCCGGTCGAGCGACTTCTCGACGTGCTGGAGCACATGGCGCCAGTTCTTGGACTTAGACGAGTAGGCCCCTTTGGCGAGGCGGAAGATCTTCTTCTTGCCCTTGCGGGTGTTTACGCCGGCTTTGATCCTCATGGCATTCCTTCCTTAAGCGTTGGGGAGGAAGCGCCGGATGGTGGCGCTGTCCTTGGTGTTGAGCATGTCGGAC
>SCTT01000499.1 GCA_004322435.1 bacterium | reverse complement strand
GTCGGCCCCGGCGAGCTTCACGGTATCCTTGGTCTTGTACTCGAACTGGCGCGCGGCGGTCTCGAGGTACTCGAAGTGGCTCGTGAAGAACTCGAGGCGCCGGCGCACGCCCTCGGGGATGGCGACGGCCATGACCTCGTCGTGGACCCGGTCGAGCTCCTCGGGCGTGAACACGATGCCCGGAGGGACGTTGCGCTCCGGCGCGAGGCCGGACTCCACGCGGTTCAAGAGGTCCTTGAGGAACCGGGGGTTGAAGTGCGGCGCCTTGACCGCGACGTCGATGCGGTCGCGCAGCGCCTCGATGACCTGGTAGGTGCCGCCGCCGGCGTCGTCGTTGGCGGTCAGGTACCAGGCCGCCTCCGGGCACTCGTAGACCTGGTCGAGCATCTCGGCATAGTCGTCGGCGAGCACCGTCAACAGGGCCGACTGGGTGCGCGTCGGGATGCGGTTGTACTCGTCGATGACCTTGACCCGCATCCCCAGCCACTTGCGCCAGGCGATGCGGATGGCGTCCATCGACTCGGCCTTCACCATGTCGCCGGGCAGCGGGTTGCCCAAGAGGTCGGAGACCGTCATCTGCGGCTGGCCGTGCTGGACCGCGCGCTTGACCTCCTTGAGGGTATAGCCCGCGATGAGCCCCATCAGGAACGCGGAGGCGGTCTTGCCGCGGCCGGGGCCGCCGACGAGGAGGCAGCGGCGGCGCACGGCCAGGTTCAGGAGCGGGATGAGCGCGAAGCTCGCGTAGCTTTGGTCCGAGGGGAGCGTCAGCTGGCTCTTCAAGTCCCCCAGCGCGAAGGTCTGCGCGGGGCCGTCGTTGAACTCGATGTCGTAGTACGGGCAAATGATGGCGGCGTTGGTGACCCAGAAGTAGGCCTGCCGGAGCTTCTCGTCGAGACCGGAGGGCGCCTCGGCGGCGTCGCCGCCCGCCGGGCCCCGGTAGAGGTCCGCGACGTCGGGCTTGCGCGCCTTCGCCTTGGGCCGAGGGTTGGTCGGCGCCTCGGAGACCTTGGTGAAGGGGTTCCAGGCCATCAACGCGTGAGCTTCTTGTAGTGGATGCGGTGCGGCCGGACTTCCGCGCCCTTGCGCTTCTTGAAGTCCGCGTCGTACTCGGACCAGTTGCCCTCGAAGAAGCGCACCTGGCTCTCGCCCTCGAAGGCGAGGATGTGGGTGCACAGGCGGTCCAGGAACCAGCGGTCGTGGCTGATGATGACGCAGCAGCCGGCGTAGTTGGCCAAGCCCAGCTCCAGGGCGCGCAGGGTGTGGATGTCCAAGTCGTTGGTCGGCTCGTCCAGCAGGAGGACGTTGCCCGGGTCGCGCATCATCCGCGCCATGTGCGCGCGGTTGCGCTCGCCGCCCGAGAGGCTGTCGACGGGCTTTTGCTGGTCGGGGCCGGTGAAGTTGAAGCTCGCGACGTACGCGCGGGAGTTCACCTCGCGCTTGCCGAGCATGACCTTCTCGAGGCCGTCGGTGATGGCCTCCCAGAGGTTCTTGCCGGAGGGCAGGGCCGAGCGCTCCTGGTCCACGTAGGAGAACTTGACGGTCTCGCCCAGCTTGAGCGTGCCGGCGTCGGGCTTCTCGTTGCCCGTGAGCAGGCGGAACAAGGTCGTCTTGCCGGCGCCGTTGGGGCCGACGACGCCAACCACGGCGCCCTTCGGGATGCGCATCGTGAGGTTGTCGAAGAGGAGCTTGTCCCCGTAGGACTTGGAGACCCCGGTCAGCTCGATGACCTCCTCGCCCAGGCGCGGCCCCGGCGGGATGTAGATCTCGAGCTCCTTCTCGCGCTCCTCGGGGGAGGCCTTGAGCATCTCCTCGTAGGCGCCCAGGCGCGCCTTGGACTTGGCCTGGCGCCCCTTGGCGCCGGCGCGCACCCATTCGAGCTCGCGCTCGAGGGTCTTCGAGAACTTCGAGGCTTCCTTCTCCTCGCGGCGCAGGCGCTCGGCGCGCTGCTCGAGCCAGGCGGCGTAGTTGCCCTTGAACGGATGCCCCTCGCCCTGGCGCAGCTCCAGGATCCACTCGGTGACGTTGTCGAGGAAGTAGCGGTCGTGGGTCGCGATGATGACCGTGCCCTCGTACTGGCGCAGGTGCTGCTCGAGCCAGCCGACGGTCTCGGCGTCCAAATGGTTGGTGGGCTCGTCTAAGAGGAGGATCTCGGGCTTCTTCAAGAGCAGCCGGCACAGCGCGACGCGGCGCTTTTCGCCGCCGGAGAGGGTCGCGACCTTCTGCTCGGGAGGCGGGCAGCGCAGGGCGTCCATCGCGAGCTCGAGCTTGCTGTCGAGCTCCCAAGCGCCGACGGCCTCGATCTTCTCCTGGAGCTTGCCCTGCTTCTCCATGAGCTTCTCCATCGCCTCGGGCTTCATCCCGTCGACGAAGGAGTTCGACACCTTCTCGTACTCCTCGAGCAGGGCCTTCGTCTCGGCGACGCCCTCCTCGACGATCTCCTTGACGGTCTTCGTGCCGTCGAGCTGGGGCTCCTGCTCGAGCATGCCGACCTCGTAGCCCTTGGAGCGCGTCAGCTGGCCGGTGTGGTCGCCGTCCAAGCCCGCGATGATCTTAAGGAGGGTGGACTTGCCGGAGCCGTTGTCGCCGATGAGGCCGATCTTGGCGCCGAAGTAGAAGGAAAGGTGGATCTCCTTTAAGACCTGCCGCTTGGGCGGGTAGATCTTCGAGACATCGATCAGGGAGAAGATGATCTGTTTGGTGTCGACGGTGGTGGCCATGGGGGCAGTCTAGCAAGGCGGGGGCGGCGGCGTCACCCCCCGGCTCCGGTCCGTGCGGGGGCGGGGCTCCGGTCGCCGGGCGCCGTTTGAAGGCGCCCTCGGGGCGGCGGCGCGCTGTATGCCAAGGCGCGCCGCCGCACGCGCCCTCCGCCCCGCCCCCGCACGGCCCGTCGCCCGAGAACGCCGCTGACCGATTAATGAACGGCGGTTATCACCATTCCGCCTTGGATGGGACCGTCCTGAATTCAAAATTCTCGCCGTTCACGGAGAGGAGGTTCGAGGATTCCCGTACGAGGAATCCTCGAACCCCCGCGCCCGAGGCGCGTAAATTCCGCCGTCCGCCAGAATCGCGGAGCGGATATGGCGCCAAACGAGTTTCCCCCTTAAAATCAGGCAGATGCCCCTCGTCCTCCTTATATTGGCGCTGGCCCTGCCCGCGCCGGCGGCGCCGCGCGCGAAGAAGCCGCGCAAGGCCCCGCAGCCCGCCCCCGAGGCGGCCGCGCCGATGATCGACGAGAACGACCCGACGCGGGTCCGGATGGCCGAGATCCGCAAGGAGGCCGAATCCGTCGAGGAGGAGCTCAAGAAGAAGGTCCAGGAGCTCCAGACCCTCGGCAACTCCTACGCCGCGGTCCCCGACCCCCGCCCCCTGTTCGCCAAGCGCGAGCCGCTCAAGGCCGCCATCGTCCCGCTCTTGGGGCGGTTCGCGCAGCTCGAGGACGAGTACGGGAGCCTGCGCTCCGGCGCGGACGCCAACAGCGTCGCGCTCATGATCAACGCGTTCGTCTCCGGCAAGGGCATCCCCTCGGGCATGGAGGGCGCCTACTTCCACTACAACGACGGGCAGGAGTTCAACCGCGCGCTGCGCTCGAACCACGAGAGCTTCGACCGGACCATCGCCGCCGAGGAGACGCAGTACAAGAGCGCCCTCCACGCGCTCCAGGTCCAGCAGCAGTGGATGATCGGCACCTCGGTCGGGGGCGGCGTGCTGCTCCTGCTCATCGTGGGCCTGCTCTTCTGGCGCCACAAGTCCGCGCAGACCGCCGTGTACATCACCGGGCCCACCGGCCAGGCCATCTTGGTCGCGACGGACGGCCCGATGGCGGCCCTGCCGGCGCCGACCTCCCCGTCGGGCGGGCCCGCGTCGGCGGGCCCCACACCCGAGCCCCAGCCCGGGGCGGTCCTCGGCGGCAACTACCGCGTCGAGCGCATCTTGGGCCGGGGCGGCATGGGCGTGGTCTACGAGGCGGTGGACATGACGCTGCAGCGCAAGGTCGCCATCAAGCGCATGACCGACGAGCTCCTGCAGGCGGGCCACGACTTCGAGCTGTTCGTCAACGAGGCGCGCCTCGTGGCCCAGCTCAAGCACCCGAACATCGTCGAGATCCACTCCATCGTCCGCGACGGCGGCATGCTCCACCTCGTCTTCGAGTACGTGGAAGGAAAGCCTCTGAGCGCCTTCGTCGACCGCGGGCGGCGCATCGCGCTCAAATCCATCAAGGGCGTCGTGCGGCAGACCGCGGCGGCCCTCGACTACGCCCACTCCCGCAAGGTCATCCACCGCGACCTCAAGCCCGCCAACATCATGATCTCGCAGGGCGGCGGCGTGAAGGTCATGGACTTCGGCATCGCCCACCAGGCCAAGCTCACCGTCGCCAAGATGACCAAGACCGGCGCCTGGGGGACGCCCCCCTACATGGCGCCCGAACAGGAGATGGGCCAGGTCGGCCGCGAGAGCGACGTGTTCGCGCTCGGCGTGTGCGTCTACGAGATGGCCACGGGCGCCCTCCCTTACTCCGGGCCGAATTTCCTGGCGCAGAAGCGCGAGCGCATCTACAAGCCGGCCTCGAAGCGCGCCCCCGGCCTGTCCCCCGCCTTCGACGCCGTCATCGACAAGGCCCTCTCGCCGGAGTCCGCCGCGCGCTACCACACGGCCGGCGAGCTCGCCGCGGCGCTCGACCAGGTCCCCGACCAGGTCTAGAGCCGGACGCCCAGCGCTTCGAGCTGGCGTTCGGCCTGCGGGGCCCAGCCGCGGTTGGCGGCGGGGCTGGCCGGGGACGGGTGCAGGATGCAGCCGAAGGAGACGCCCGTCCCCTCAAGCGCCAAGCGCGCCCGCGCCTCGGCGAACTGCCCGACGCCGACGACGAGCCGCGGTTTGTAGAAGGCGGTGAGGCGCCGCAGCGCCGCGTCGCAGGCCGCCTCGAGCGGCGCGCGCTCCCCGGCGGGGAGCTTGTCGGGCGTGAGGTTGCGCCCGCCTTCGTCCATAAAGACCAGCGGGCAGTAGTTGAGGACGAAGAAGGTCTTAAAGAAGCGCTCCGGGGTCTTGAACCGCTCCCGCGCCCAGCCCCACAGGCGCGCGCCGCTCACTTCGCTGCGGCGGCAGGCGAAGCCTTCGATGGGACGCTTCGGATGCTCCCGCGGCGGTTTCCCGACCGGCGCCGACACGCCCAGCCAGTCGCGCACGAGCGAGACCTCGCCGAACGGGACGCCGGTCTGCGCCATCCCGAAGGGGCCCGGGTTCATGCCGAGCAGCAGGACCTCGCGGGGCCCCGCCCCCCAGCGCTCGACGTAGGCGCGGTGGGCCTCCCAGGCGTACTCGAGCGGGTTGTAGACGTACGCCGTAGGCGGCCTGAAGCGCAGCGCGCCGGCGGCGCGCGCGAGAGCGCGGGCGGCCTCGAGGGGCACGGTCAAGTCGGCTTCGGGCCGGCGGCGGCGGGCGGCGGAGCGGCGGGGCGCGGCGCCGGGGTGCCGGCCGGGGCGGCGGCGGGAGCGCCTTTGATGCCGATGAGGGCCTTGAGGCTCTGCGGGTCGCG
>SCTT01000054.1 GCA_004322435.1 bacterium | reverse complement strand
CGTCGAGGGTCTCCTGGGGCAGGACGGTGTCCTTGTCGTACCACTGCAGGGAGGTCAGGCCGGCCGCGACCTCCATCCACTTGATGGAGCGCTTGCCGCCGTAGGCGACGTTGACCGCGCCGTCGAGGACGACCTTGGTCGCCTTCCAGAGGTCCAGGCCCGTGCCGTCGCCGGGGAAGAACGGGATGATGGGGTTGTGGGGCACGTCGAGCTTGCCCTTCTTGTAAGAGATCTTCTCGCCGTCCGTGGGGACCTTGATCTTCTTGTATTTAGCCATTGTTTCTCCGAGGGATGTTACGGCGTCGAAAGTAGCATTTCCGGGTCCACGTCCGGAAGAGGACCCGGCTTGTGGGCTTGCAACGGATTGGCCGAGAAAACGGCCGCGTCGCGCTCCCCCAGTTCGAAGGCCCGGCGGCACACGCCGGTCCGGAAGGCTATCAGCGAGAAGTCGAGGACCTCGGAGGGCTGGGCGCGGAAGACCCGGGGGGCGTCGGCCAGGGCGGCGAGCGACTCGACGCCGCGGTCGACGAACGTCCGCTGGCCGCGGCGCACCCGGCGCTCGCGCCAGCGCACGGGGTTGAAGCCGGGCCAGAGGCCGGGCTCGCCCGGGCGGATCATCTCGACGACCAGCACGTCCTTCATGCCGGCCAGATACGTGAAGTCGGGCGGGTCCCCCCGCCGGGCCCCGTCCACGTGGAGCGTCGTCTTCCCCCCCACGCTCAGCGGCACCGGCGGGAACACGTCGGGGATGGAACAGGAGGCCACCATGTGCGAGGTCAGCGGGCCGTCCCAGCCGTCGGTCCCGCCGGGCGAGAAGCGCGCGAGGCGGCGGCGGCCGGTGGCCTTCTCGGTGACGAAGATGCCGAAGGGCACCTTGGTCTTGGCCTTGGCCTGCTCGTCGTCGCCGGCGTGGGCCAGGGCCTCGTAGAGGGACTCGTTGCCGAACATCGTCGGGGGGTCCAGGCGCGGCTTCCAGCGCAGGACCCGCTGCTTGGAGATGTCCCGCCACGCCTGCTTGAGCACGTCCATGTGGTCGAGGACGTAAGCGGCCGTCGTCAGAGCGCCGGTGGAGACGCCCAGGACCCGGTCGAAGACCCGGCCGTGGCCGGCGACGAAGGCGGTCAGAAAGCCCGACTGCCAGGAGCCGAGGGCGCCGCCGCTGGCGAGGACGAGCCCGGCGGGGCGGCGGAGGGACCAATTCATGCGGAGTCCGCCGTCAGGCGCTCGATCAAGTCTTCCTGCCGGCGGACCATCCCGTCGATGTCGAACTCGGGGCCGATGGCGGCGGCCGCGGCGTCGCCGAAACGGCGGCGCAGGCCGGGGTCGGCGAGCAGCTTGGCGACGGAGTCGGCCAGCCGCGCCGTGTCGCCGGCCGGGGCCGCGAAGCCGTTGACGCCGTCGACCAGGAGGTCCCGCACGCCGTCGACGGCGTAGCAGGCGCAGGGCAGCCCGGTGCGCATGGCCTCGACGAGCGCGCGCGGCAGGCCTTCCCACAGGGAGGTCAGCAAGAACGCGTCCGCGGCCGCGAGGAGCTCCGGCACGTCGCGGCGCCAGCCGATGAACCGGACCTTGGCCTGCAGGCCCTTCATCAGGGCCCGGGCCTCGAGCTTCGCGCGCAGCGGGCCGTCCCCGACGAACAGAAACGAGGCCTCCGGCACGCGCTTTAAGGCGGACTCGGCCACGGCGAGGAAGTCCTCGGCGTTCTTCTGGGGCTTGAGGTTCCCGACCCCGACCACGAGCGGGGTGTGGAGGCGCACGCCGAGCTCGCGGCGCTTGGCCTCGCGGTCCACCTTGGCCGGCAGCCCCGACAGGCGCACGCCCGAGCGGATGAGCTCCCAGGCCTCGGGGGCGCCCAGGCCCTCGGAGCGCGCGGTGTCCATGTTGGCCTTCGAGACGAAGACCAAGGCGTCGGCCCAGCGGGCGGCGGCGCGCTCTAGGCCCAGGTAGAAGGCCCGGACCGGCGGGCTCATGCGGTCATGGAAGCCGAAGCCGTGGAAGGTGTGGACGACGGCGGGCACGCCCGCCATCTTCGCGGCGGCGCGCCCCAGGATGCCGGCCTTCGAGGAGTGGGTGTGCACGACGTCCGGGCGCTCCTCGCCGAGCATCCGCTCGAGCTCGAAGAGTGCGGCCAGGTCGCGCACGGGGTTGGCCTCGCGCACGAGGTCCTCGACGAAGCGCACGCGGACCGGCGGGGTCCGCCGCGTCAGGGCCAGCGCTTCGGCGTCGAGGATCCCGCCGCGCCCGCAGAGCAGGACCGCCTCGTAGCGGGCGGGGTCCAAGTGCTCCACCGTGTAGAGCGTGTTCTGCTGGGCGCCGCCCAAGTCCAGGCGGGTGACGATGTGGACGACCTTCTTCCTGCGCACCCGTCAATGTTACCAAACCGCCGACGGAGCCCGGGCCTTAAATCTTAAGGGTAGGACGGCGCTTGCGGGGCGGGCGCTGGCCGGGGACGAGCACCGGCTTCTTGCGCGGCGGGGCGACGACGGCGGGCTTGGGGGCCGGGGGTTCGGGGGGCGGGGTGAAGCCGGGCAGGAGAAGCCGAGGGTAGTAATGCTTCAGGATCTGGTCGAAGCGCCGGCCCAGGTGGGCCTGGCCGACGGTCCCCGCGACGCAGACGCCGCGCCCGTGCCCGTAGCCCGCGCCGAAGAGGACCAGCCGCTGGATCTTGCGGCCGTCGTAGAGCGGCGTCACCGCGAAGAGCTCCGAGCGCAGGGAGCCCGGCGAGAGCACGCTCGCCATCTCTTCGAGGCCGTTGAGCTCGAGCTCCCCCCGCGAGCCCTCGAGGCGCAGCCCCTTGGCCCGCCCGGTGGCGTCGCGCCCGAGCACGACGATGCGCTTGAGCGGGCCGATGTCCTTGCGCCGCTCGGCCCGCGCCCGCACCTCCTCGGCGTCGAGCACGCGCAGCCAGCGGTTCCAAGCCTCGGGGAGGAGGGCGGTGGCCTGGTGGTAGAGGCCCTCGTCGGGGCCGCGGTGGATCAGGCGCTCGAGGTCGGCCGGAGAGCGGAAGGCGAGCGTCGGGGATTGGCGGTCCTGGATGCCGGCCGAGCTCGCCCAGCCGCAGGAGGGATGGTGCTCGGGGAGCGCGCCGTCGGCGGCGCGGGCCACGAGGCCCCGGGTCAGGCGCACGCCCTTGGCGGAGTTCTCCCGCTCGCGGGTGAGGCCGTAATAGGACATGCAGGCCTTCGAGTCGCAGGTCTGCGTCCGCTCCGGATTGGGCTGGGCGGACTGCAGGCGCGCGAGCATCGTCGAGCGGGTCAGGACGGCCATCGTCTTGTAGGCCTCCAGCGGCGCGTTCGGGGGCAGCGCCTCGCCGACCACGGAGAACAGGTAGCGGTCGAGCGGCAGCTCGTTGACCAGGTGGAAGCCGTCGGGCGTCGGGACGACCTCGATGAAGCCGCGATACTCGCGGTCGCCCAAGTCCATCCCGCGGATGTCGGTCAGCTCGGGGTTCTTCACGAGGACGGTGAAGCGCGAGCCCCTGCGCCCCTCGTCCTCCTTCACCGCGAAGTCGCCGGGCATGAGCCGGAAGGGCTGCTTGGTCAGATAGCGCGTCTGGCCGCGGGAGTCGCGCACCTCGATGACGCGCGTGTCGGGACGGTAGACGACCTCCCACTGGGTGAAGGGAGGCGTCGGGGCGAGCATCTCTTCGCCGAGGTTGACGTCGAAGAGCTTCGTGCCGGTCGAGCCCATCACGAAGAAGCGCGTCAGGTGGCGCGGGCGGCCGTCGGGGCCGGAGAAGAGGGCGATGCGCACGGGCGGCGAGTCGTTGTCGGCGGCGGCTTCCTCCCCCTCCTCGGAGCCCTCGCGGTAGACCGGGCGGCCCAGGCGCATCACGGGCAACGAGTCCTCGGGGCGCGCGGGCAGCCACTTCTCGAGGATCCCCTTGCGCTTCAAGGCCTCGGGGTCGGCGGGGTCTAGGTCCAAGACCAGCTTCCAGGCCTGCCATTCGGCCTTCCCCTGGCCGGTCTTGTCGTAGAGCCGCGCGAGCTGACGGGCGACGTCGAGCTGGAGGTTGTCGGCCTGGAGGCTGGCCACGGCGTAGGGCACCGCGGAGGCCGGGCGGCGCTGCGCCGCCTCGAGGCGGGAGAGCTCCGAGTTGGCGGCGGCCGCGGCGTAGGGGTCGTCCTTGGCGGCCTGCTGCAAGGGCTCCACCGCCGCCTTGGGGTTCGCGTCGAAGGACTCGGAGAGCCCGAGCCCCAAGAGCGCCTCGCCCTTGTCGTCGGAGCGCTGGGCGGTGGCGGCGGCCTTGCGGAAGGAGTCCTTGGCCTCGCGCGTGCGCCCGAGGGCCAGGTAGTTCCAGGCGCGCTGGTTCCACAAGAACGCGTCGGTCGAGGCGAGCAAGGTGGCCTTGAGCCAATGGGCGGCGGCTTCGTCGGGGCGCCCGTCGTCGCGGAGCATCAGCGCAAGCTCCGCCTCGGGGGCGGCGTCGGCGCCGCCGAGCGTCACGATGTACTTGAAGCCGGCGGCGGCCGCGGCGTAGCGCCCGGCGAGGAAGTCGGCGAAGCCCCCCTCCGCGGCGGACTTGACCTCGGCGGCGCCGCTCGGCGGCGGCGCCTGGCCTTCGAGCGCGGCGCGCGCGGCCTCGCGCTGGGCCTCCGAGACGTCGGCCGCCGGCTGCGCCGAAGCGGCGAGGGCGAGCAGGAGCAGAGCCGCGCCGTTCACCGGCGCCTCTTGCGGGGGGCGGGCCGCGGCGCCGCAGCCTCTTCGGGCTCCTCGACGGGCGCGGGTGCGACGACCTCGCGCTTGTGCGGGATGCGGGTCTCGACGCTGGCGAGCAGGACCCGCGCGAAGTCGAAATGCCCGCCGCGGATCATCTTCGCGGCGGCGGGGAGCTTCTCGCGCAGGTTCCCGACGATGAGGCCCTCCTTCTCGGCGGCATCGAGCGCGTCCATCACGCGCTTGTAGTGCGCGGTGAGCTCGGCGCGGCGGACCCCGTCTAAGTCCTGCTTCATCGAGGCGCCCAAGGTCCCGGCGGGCTTCACGGCCGGGTAGCGCCAGGTCTCGTAGGCCGCGCGGAGGCCGGACCCGAACGTCGACCAGGCCCAGCCCAGGCCCGCGACGACGAAGAGGGCGATGAAGGCGCGGGTCAGCCAGCGCTCAGGCATGGGGGATTATATATAGGAAGGGAAGGCCTTCCCGAACGTCAGCGCTTCGGGACGCCGGGGAGGAGAAGTTCATCGAGCGTCAGCTCCTCTTCGGACTTGGGCGCCTTGGCGCCGCGCTTGCGCTTGGGCGCCGGCGCCTCCTCGGCCGGCGGCTCTTCGGCGGACTCCTCGGACGGGGGGTCCAGCGAGAGTTCGGGGGCGGGCGCCTCCTCGGCGGGCTTGGCCTTCCGGCGGCCCTTGCGCGCCTTGGGTTTAGGGGCCTCTTCCTCGGCGGCCTGGGGCGAGACCGAGCTCTCGAGGAGCAGGGCTCCGAGCGGGTCCTCGGAGAGGGCCTTCGAGGCGGCCTTCGAATTGGCTTTGGGGGCCTTCGCGGTCTGCGGGGCGGCCTCGTCCCCGCCGTGGCGGCCCTTGCGGCGGCCGGCGACGGTCTCCGGCTTCGCGGGCGGCGGCGCCTTCCCGTCGAGGACGGCCTGGCTCTTCGCGTTCAAGCCGCGGACCTCCTTGGCGTCGAGGCGGACCCCGAAGCTGAAGTCCAGGCGTCCGGGCTTTCCGTAGAAGCTGACCTCGAAGCCCCCTTCGGCGCCGGGCTTCACGTTCCAAGGGGAGACGAGGCCGTCGCCGGGGGCGGTGGCCTCGAGGACGGCGCCGAGGGACTTGCCCAGGCGGGGGATGGGATAGCCCTTGGCCATCTCGAGGGCTTCGTTGGTGCGGTCGGGGACGCCCTGCTGCGGGTCCGCCGGCGGGGGCTCGGGGGCCGGCTCCGGGGCGGGCGCCGGGGTCTCGGCGGGCTTGCCCTTCCCTTTGGCCAGGCCGAACTGCTTGAGCTGCGCGTCGAGCAGGCCCATCTGCCACGCCCCGCCTACCCCGCCGACGGCGAGGACCAGGACGGCGACGGCGACGAGCTTCCCCTTGCCCTTGGGCTTGGCTTCGGGCGCCATCAGGTCCACGACGCCTTCCGGCGACGGGGCGGGGGCGGTCCCGGTGTCGGGGCCGAAGAGCGGCGGAGCGCCGGGCGCCATCGGCAAGGGCGTCGGATGGCTGCCGAAGGGATTCGACGGCGGCGGGACGTCGAAGCCGCCGGCCATCGTGGCGGGCAGGTCTCCCATCGGAGGCGCGTTCAGGTCGAAGGGCGGCGCGTCGAGGGGGACGGGGGCCGGGGTCGGCCCGCCGAAATCGATGCCCGGGGCGTCGAGCGGCGGGGCGTCCAAGGCGGGCGCGGGGAGGTCCCCCATCGCGGGAGGCTCGAGGCCGCCGGGGCCGCCGAACGGGGTGGCTTCCGGGATGGAGAGGTTGACCTCGGCCGGCGGCGTCGCGGACGCGATGGGCGGGAGCACCGGCGCGCCCGCGGCGGCGCGCGGGGGCGGCATCGGAGACGGCCGCGACGGGGCTCCGGAGCGCGCGTTGTCGATGCGGCTCGAAAGGTCGCTGCGCAGCTTCTCCTGCGTCTCCTCCATGTGGAGGACCTTGTCTTGGAGGTCGGAGCGGACGGCGTCGAGCTGGCTCTTCAAGTCCTCGACGAGCTTGGCTTCGCCGGCCTGGGCCTCGCGGGTCTGGGCGATCTCGTCGCGCAGGGACCCCGCGGCGTTGAGCTTGAGCTCGAGGTCGCCGACCTTGCTCGTGAGGTCGGCCGCCTCGCTGGCCTTCTGGGAGAGGTCGGTCTTGAGGCCGGAGATCTCCTCCTCGCGGGCGCGGAGCTCCTCATGGAGCGACGAAAGCGAGTTCTCGAGGAGAGAGACCTTCTCCTGGAGCGTGCCGAGGACGGCGAGGTCGCGCAGCGTGGGCTCGGTGGGGAGGAAGGAAGAGCCGCTCCCCGCACCGGCGCCGGCGGGCACGCGGGCCATCTTAAGGAGGGTCTCGGCCAGCTCGGCCATCACGCCGGCGCGCTGCCAGTCGCCCATCTGCGTGCCCTTGCGCCCCTCCGGGCAGACCAAGGACTCCGCGGAGAAGCCGGGCGTGTTCGACAGCTCGTCGCGGTCGAAGGGTCCGGCGACCTGGTTGCTCTGGAACAGCCAGTATCTCATGATGGCGCGGGACTTCCCGCTCCGCTGAGTATACATGGGGGGCCCCCCCCTCGCAATGTCGGGGATGTTACAGGAAACCGAACCCGCGGCGAAGGCCCGCGACCCTCACCCCTCCCTCTCCCGCGGAGCGGGAGAGGGAAAAAGGGTGAGGGGATTTGCTAAGATGGCTCGGTTGAAAGTGATGGGCCATTAGCTCAATGGTAGAGCAGGCGCCTCTTAAGCGCAAGGTTACAGGTTCGAGTCCCGTATGGCCCAAACTCTTCCTCCTCGTCGTGTTGGCCGCGCCGTCGCGCGCCGCTGACTCCCCCAAGCCGGAACTCTACGACGTCCCTTCGGGGACTTTGCTGTCGGTCGAGCTCGTCGACCCCGTGACCTCAGCCAAGAGCAAGGTCGGCGACCCGTTCCGCGGCCGCCTGCTCGAGGGCGTCTACACGAAAGGCCGCGTCGCCCTCCCCCCCGGCTCGACCGTGCGCGGGGTCGTCTCCGAAGCGCGCCCGTCCGGACGGGTGTCGGGGCAGGCCCGGCTCGCGCTGACCCTGTCCGCCTTCGAGGTCGAGGGCGGGACCTACGCGGTGGTCTCCGACACGCTTTCCTATTTAGGGGACCCGCACGCGGGCAAGAACATCGGGAGCCTCGTGGGCGGCGCGCTGCAGGGCGCCATCATGGGCGTGCTCTTCGGGGGCTCCGAGGGCGCCGTGCTCGGCGCGGGGGCGGGAGCCGGAGCCGGCGCGCTGGGGACCATCTTAAAAGGAAAGCAGGACGTGTCCTTCGACCAGGGGGCGCGCCTCCTCTTTGAGACCAAGCAGGCGGTGACCGTCCCGGTCTATCCCGCGCCGCCGGCGCCGCCGACCGCTCCGGCTCCGGCGCCCGCTCCGGAAAAGCCCGCGGAGAAGCCCGCGGAAATGCCGGCCGCCAAGCCTACGACGTAAAATAGGTATAATCACTTTTCCCCGCCGCTGCGGCGGGGTCCGACGGAAGGTCGGGTGGCGGAACTGGCAGACGCGCGGGCCTTAGGAGCCCGTGCCGCAAGGCGTGGGGGTTCAAGTCCCCCCCCGACCAACGCCGGACGCCGCAGACCGTTTCAATCCCTGGAGGGACGATGGCCATCTGGACGCCGGAGCAGAAGACGAAGACCAAGAAGGTGAAGACGGAGGGCTGCCTCCAGGTTTACGAGCTCGAGGTCCCCGCGCCGAAGGCCGCCGACGCCATCCAGACCGCCCTCGTGCGCCTCCAGCTGACCGCCAAGGTCCCCGGTTTTCGCACCGGCAAGGTGCCGCTCGACCAGATCAAGGCCCAGTTCATGGGCCGCGCCCGCGCCGCCGCCGCCGACGACTTGATCGAGGGCGCCGTCCGCGAGGCTTTGGGCGAGCTCAAGCTCCGCGCCGTCGCGATGCCCGCGGTCGGCAACGTCAAGTTCCCCGAAGGCGGCGCGCTGACCTTCGAGATGCACGTCGAGACCGCCCCGGAGTTCGAGCCGAAAGGCTACAAGAACCTGGCGCTCACGAAGAAGGACGTCAAGGCCGCCGAGGCCGACGTCAACGAGCGCCTCAAGCAGCTCCAGGAGGGCAACGCCCGCCTCGAGGCCGCCGAGGGCGCCGCGACGAAGGAGCACTACGTCGTGATGGACTACGCGCTCTCGCGCGAGGGCAAGCCGCTCCCGAACGGGACCGGCAAGGGCGAGCTCGTGGACCTCTCGAGCGACCAGACCGTCGAGGGCCTGACGGCCGGCCTCATCGGCGCCAAGAAGGGCGACACGCGCGACTTGGACGTCAAGATCGAGGGCAAGCCGGCGCTCTGCAAGGTGAGCGTCGTCGAGGTCAAGCGCAAGGTCCTGCCCGCGCTCGACGACGAGTTCGCCAAGGACCTGGGCGTGGACTCCTTGGCCGAGCTCAAGAAGAAGCTCGCCGAGATCGTCGAGAAGGAGGGCGAGGCCCGCGGCGAGCGCGAGCTGATCGCCCAGATCGACAAGGCCCTGCTCGACGCCAACAAGTTCGAAGTGCCGCCGTCCTTGGCCGAGCACCAGCTCGAGCACATGTACGGCCGCTTCGTGGAGCGGATGATGGGCCCCGACGCCAACCTCCCCGAGGACGACGCCAAGAAGCTCCGCGAGAAGCTCCACCCTGAGGCCCACAACGCGGTGCGCCTGCAGTTCCTGGTCGCGCGCATCGCGGAGGCCGAGAAGCTCGAGGCCACCGAGGACGACCTCAAGGCCGAGCTCGAGAAGAGCCTCGCCCAGTCCGAGTCCGAGAAGGACAAGGCGAAGACCCGCGAGGTCTTCGAGAAGCGCGGCGACGATATCCGGGCGATGATCAAGGAGCGCAAGGTGTACGCGCTCATCCGCGAGTCGGCGAAAATCAAGACCGAGAAGGCGTAGCCTTCAAGAGAAAGGCCCCGTCGGCGCTCTGCGCCGGCGGGGCCTCTTTTTTCGATTCGCGGGTGAGCTATCCCTGGGGATAGTTGTGGATAAGTGAAGTCCCGCTCCCGCTACTTCGGCAGCGCGGCCAGGTAGCCGTCCTTGGCGAGCATCTCGCCGATGGGGCCGTAGGCCTCTTCGGGCGGGCACACCGTCGCCAGCCCGTCTACATAGCGGTTGTACATGCAGAAGGCGGCCGCGATGAGGACGGTGTCGTGGAGCTCGCGGTCGGTCGCGCCCTGCGCGCGCGCCTTCGCGACCAGGTCGTCGCCGACGCGCCGCCCTCCCTTCTGCACCTGGGCCGCGACGGCCAGCAACGCCTTGAGCTTCTCCGAGACCGGCGCCGTCGCCGGGTCCTTCATGACGGCCGCGACCGTGGAGGCCTTGTCCTTGAGATGCGAGCGCGCCGCGGCGGCGTGCGAGCCGTGGCAGAACCGGCACTCGTTTAAGTAGGAGACGTACGCCGCGATGGTCTCGCGCTCGCCGGACGTCAGCGTCGAGGGGCCGCGCAGCAGAACCTCGGCGAGTTCCGAGAGGAGCTTCCCGGTCTCGGGGCGGTAGGCCAGCAGGCCGACGATGCCCGGCAGGCCTTCGGGGACCTTGATGTGAGCCATGCGGCCTCCTAAGCCAACCCTTCCTTCATCTTGTCGGCGAGCTTGAGCTTCTCGGAGGCGATCTTCTTCGCGAGCACGGGAAGCATCATCTTAAAAAGGAGGCTCTTGGCCTCGATGGTGAGCTCGGCCGTCACGAGCGAGCCTTCCGGATGCTCCTTGAAGTCGAAGGCCACCACGGCGGTCAAATCCGGGGACTCGAGCTTGCGCACGCAGCGCTTGGGCGGGTCCCACTCGACGGTCTCCATGCGCATCGACTGGCCGGCGCCCTGCACCGTCAGGTCCACGGCCGACCCCAGCCCGTTCTTCGGCCGCCCGTCCACGCGCGTCGCGCGCATCTTGACCGGGGATTTGGGGTCTTCGCCGAACTTGATCATCATGTCGAGGTCGGTCAGGGCGGCGAACGCCTCCGCGGGCGGCTTCTTCACCGTGAAGTCGATGTTTTCCTTCATCGCCCTAGGTTACGCAATTTTCTATACTCAGTCCATGATCATCCCTACGATTCTTGAGCGCTGGAACCAGGGCGCGGCCATGGGCTACGACATCTATTCCCGGCTGCTGAAGGACCGCATCATCTTCGTCGGCGGGCAGGAAGGCGTCATCACCACCGACTCCGCCAACCTCCTCATCGCCCAGATGCTCTACCTCGACGCCGAGGACCACGAGAAGGACATCTACCTCTACATCAACTCGCCCGGCGGCATGGTCACGGCCGGCCTGGCCGTCTACGATACGATGCAGTACATCAAGTCCCCCATCACCACCATCTGCATGGGCATGGCGATGTCCTTCGGCTCGATGCTGCTGGCCGCCGGCTCCCGCGGCAAGCGCCTGGCGCTGCCCTACTCGCGCATCATGATCCACCAGCCGCTGATTCACGGCGGCATCGGCGGTCAGGCCACGGACATCACGATCGAAGCCAAGGAGATTGAGAAGACGAAGACGCGCCTCATCGCCCTGCTCTCCAAGCACACCGGCCAGAAGGAAGACCGCATCCGCGAGGACATGGAGCGCAACCTCTACATGTCGGCGGAGGAAGCCAAGAAGTACGGCATCATCGACGAAGTCATCAAGACGAAGTCCAACTAGCCGTGCCCGACTCCGAGATTCCGAAGAAGCTGCCCCTGCTCGCCGTCCGGGACGTCGTCGTGTTCCCGAACATGCCCCTGCCGCTGTCGGTGGGGCGCGCGCGGTCCATCCGCGCGCTCGAGAAGGCCGTCGCCGCCGGGAAGCTCGTCGCGGTCGTCACCCAGAAGAAGGCCTCGGTCGAGGACCCCAAGGAAGACGACCTCTATAAGGTCGGCGTCGTCGCCGAGGTCGTGCAGTCCTTGAAGATGCCCGAGGGGACCCTCAAGGTCTTCCTGCAGGGCCTGCGCCGCGTCAAGCTCTCGAAGCTGACCTTGGCCGAAGGCGACCACTGGGAGGCCGACCTCGAGCCGCTGGCCGAGCCGGTGACGATGACCCCCAAGGTCGAGGCGCTGATGCGCCAGTGCGTGCAGCTCTACGACCAGTGGCTGCACCTCACCAAGCGCGCCCCGCCCGAGGCCTCGGCGGCCGCCGCGCAGACGCAGGACCCCGCCCGCCTCGCCGACACCATCGCCCACACCGCGGTGACGAAGCTCGCCGACCGCCAGACCTTGCTCGAGACCCCGGCGCCCTTGGAGCGCCTCGAGAAGCTCGTCGTGCTCCTCAACGCGGAGCTCGAGGTGATGAGCCTCGAGCGCAAGATCCACACGCGCGTGCGCTCCCAGATCCAGAAGACGCAGAAGGAGTACTACCTGACGGAGCAGATGAAGGCCATCCAGAAGGAGCTCCGGCAGAAAGACGACTTCGCCAAGGAGCTCGACGAGCTGCGCGAGAAGATCGCGGCGGCCAAGATGCCCAAGGAGGCCGCCGAGGCGGCCCAGAAGGAGCTCGTCCGGCTCGAGAAGATGATGCCCTTCTCGCCCGAGGCCACCGTCTGCCGCTCCTATCTCGAC